>SLPT01000026.1 GCA_007131845.1 Desulfobacteraceae bacterium
AAAATTGCTCTCTTTGATAAATTCAAAAATGACGCTTTTTTTATTTGGATTTTGCTCGGCCCCTGAAACCATGCGGCCCCGACTGACAAGCTGGAAGCGCTCGGCGGAAAGCGAACCGTAGCCTTTCAGATCGGCGAACAGCTCACGCAAATCCCTGTCCGCGGTAAGTTCCAGCCGGTCCACCAGAATATGCAGGGCTTCGTGTCTCGAGATCACTGCCAGTTCCGCCACCGATTCCTGCATGAAGGTATTGACGTAGAACCAGACATCCCTTTCATTCGGGAAAGTAACCGCATTTCCGAAATCATCATAGGCAAGCACGTGAACGGTTTGAACCAGATCGGTGTGAAATGCTGACTCTACTGCGGCAATCCCGTTGCATATCGACCGGAAGCGGGCTTCGGCGTCCGGACGTGCATGTTTTATCGCCTTTTTGCCGATCCCGGTTAACCGGAAATCACAGATGCCTTCAAAACCGGGTACGTCCGGCGCAACGCTGCCGCTGTGGAATATATGCAATTTCCCGGAAAGCGACTGTCCGGATGAAACATCCAGCGTGATCCGTTCCCCCTCTGAAATCGTGTCCGCTGGTACCGGCGGAAACAGACCATAGACCTTTGCCGCGGAATCGCCGGAAGGGTATTTACGTGTCCGGCTACCGGCTCCGGCAGTGTCTGCCTGTCCATTGGTCGCAATGGAAGACTGGATCCGCCGTTCCGGTTCAAGAATTCCGTAATATCCCAAAGAGACCTGTCCGTTTTTATCCGGACGCATTTCGGACATGGGCCTTCCATTCACCTGAACGGACAGGCCGGATCGGCCGACCGCAACGATACCGCTGACATAACCGGAAAAAGAAAGTGATCGGCGATCTTTCAGATAATCCGCGTCAAACCACTGCTGCTCCATTTTTCCGTCACGCACCTGATAAATCTGAAGCCCCAGCAGATCTTTATCGAATATGCTTCCGCCGGGATCTTCCGCGGGAGGAGCCGAACTGTTCGGAGACGGATGCACGGGCGCCTGGGCGCTGACGGCCGCGGAAAAGAAAAAAAAAATCAAAAACAACGCCACAGGGAGTATTCGTATGGATACCCAAGTATTGAAAAACCTCGGACTGGCGCAACGAGGCCCTTCAGATACGCTTTGATCATGAATTTGGGGATTGGTTCTGAGAAAGATCAGCATACAACCTCAAAAAGATTCTATGTTCGGAGGCGGTGGCATACCCGGAGATCGTTTATTGACCGGATACGAACAACGTGACTCCGGGGTATCTTTCAAAGAATGCGCCAGTGGTTCACGAAACCTGGGCGCACATTTTTGATTATGTGGCTATATGATTTAAAGTCAGATAGTTAAATTAAGTGGAGAAAATAAAAGAAATGCGGACCGAGGGAGTTGGCGGGACACGGTTTCCCTCTTTTTGTGCAGTAATAATCACAGCCGGTTATACGAAATGTTACGCTCAAAAAAAAATCCGGGATACCGGCGTGTTAAACGCCGATATCCCGGATTTTTTTATCGCCCGGATAAAGCCTGGTGAGGCTTTATCCGGTTTTTATGCTTTTTATCAAATCGTCCGGAGCAATACGCAATGAGCGAATAGGGTTAGTATCTGCGCTCTTTGTCCTTGCCCTCTGACTCCTCTTTCTCCATTTCATAGGCGTCGCCGTTTTGTTCCTCCATCATTTGTTCCTGTCCTGGCTGGCGGTCATCATCATCTTCGGTTCCGTAATATCCCCGGACTTCCTGTTGTCTTTCTCCCTGGAGGAAGGCCTGCCATTCATCTTCATTGAATACAGGCGCATTCTCCAGCTCTTCCTTGCTCAGGGAAAGCATTACGGCATCCTGGTCCTCACCGATTTGTCCGGTATTAACCTTGTTCCAGGGCACCGGAATGAGGTCCGTGTCTCCGAAACCCAGAAATGAGGCTCCCTCAGACAGCACAATATACTCGACATTTCCGTCCGGCCCGATCATGATGTCAGACACCGAGCCTACCTTGTTGCCTTCTGCATCCTGCACATCATAGTCCATAAGAGAACTAGCGAGGATGGCATCCTGCCCGGTCGCTTCACCGGCGGTAGCTCCCCTTTCCGAACCCTTTGCCCTTTCGCCCCCCTTCTCCATGTCCGAATCTTTCCCGGCATGCACCGGCGCTGCCAGGAGCATGAGCATTGCAATGAGTCCGATCGTGGTGACACTGATTTTCTTCGTGATACTGATTTTCTTCATGGTCCATCCCTCCCTTTTGATTGAATGCAGTTTCCTGAACCCGCCTGTTTTTCGCCCAGACGGAAAAACCGCAATTGATATTATAAACAATAATGAGTGATTTTTGCTGGTCGATAAGGCTTTGTCACATTCTTCTGTAGGACTGAGGACTATAATTGAAAAAGCCTGCTCCGATCCGTAATCGCAGCCCGATCCAGGCGTTTGAATCCAGGAGGGAAGTGTTAAGTTTTAAGTAATTAAGTGTTGAGTAAAATCAAAGATTTATTTTTTATTATTTGGCGATTCTATCAGTTTTAGGATTTTCTGAGTTCCTGTCCTTGACGAAAAATCCGGGTGTTCGGTTGGACACAAAAAGATCGGTTCGGGCCTGCTGCAAATGTAGTCCTCAGTCTTACAGAAGAATATGACAAAACCTTATCGACCAGCAGAAACAAATCATTATTATTTATTACGAAAGCGTTTTTCTGGCGAAAAAATTTAAACAATAAAAGGTATTTTATGCTGTTCAATATCGCACCAGAACCAATGATTCTTCTTGCCGCGGGAACTTTGCTTCTCATTTTTCCCACGCTGCTTCGTTACCGGATTGCGGTTATTTTATCCACGATATCGTATTTTCGGGCTGATACGAAAAGTGTGGGCCCGGCGGCATTTTCGCCCGGTATAACCGGAAAAGAGGGTATAGCATCGATATTGGAATTCGACTTGTCGATCAAAACGAACCCACAATGGAGAAAATATTATGAAATCGAGCACAAGGGATCAAACGGAAGGCAAACTGCACCAGGTGAAAGGAAAAGCCAGTGAGATCACCGGCAAAATCATCAGCAATTCTGCGCTGGAAGTCGAGGGCAAGCAAGAAAATACTGCCGGGAAAGTGCAGGAAACAGTTGGTGGTGTCAAAAAATTACTGGGCAAGTAGAGGCAACAGTGGGGCGGTAGATCTTCGATTAACAAAGTAGCAGCAAAAGGAGAAATAAAATGCTTGAAATCATTGCAGTCGTCCTGGTTGTCCTCTGGCTTCTGGGTTTTGTCACGGCAAACACCATGGGCGGACTCATTCACGTTCTTCTGGTCATCGCAGTCGTGGTCATTCTGCTTCGTGTCATTCAGGGCCGGCGAGTGTAACACCCAATGCGATGTGCGAGAGGAAAATCCATGAGTTTCTTTAGCAAGGAGGCTTCAGAATGAATGCACTCAGAGTTGCGGCAATCGTGCTGATTGTAGCCGGTGTCCTGGGGTTGGCCTATGGCGGTTTCACCTACACCAGGGATACCCATGAGACGAGTTTGGGGCCGATCGAGTTGTCGGTAGAAGATAGGGAGACCGTCAACGTCCCGGTCTGGGCGGGCGTGGGGGCGGTTTTGATTGGCGGCACGCTTCTGCTTATCGGAAGCAGGAAAAATTAGCCACGGCCCTTTTTCACTATTTGGAGGGACAAACCCGATCGGCCCCATAGCCGGCCGGGAGAAAAAATCCAGCACCGGAGCCGGGCTGGAAGTGGTTCAATACTATATAATCAGGAAAAAGGAGACGGAAAAATGAAAAAACTTATTTTATTGCTTATCGTAACATCCATGGTATTTGTCGTACCCGCAGCCGTTGCATACG
>SLPT01000158.1 GCA_007131845.1 Desulfobacteraceae bacterium
ATGCCGTACTTCCCGACAATGGCGATGGAGCAGATGTTCTGAAACGGAAATCCACCGAGATTGTGCGTGAGGCCTAACACGGGATTTTCGATCTGGCGCTCACCGGCCCGGCCGTGGAGTTGGAGATACATTTCGTAGAGCATCCGGAGACCGGAGGCGCCGATGGGATGGCCGAAGCACTTGAGACCGCCGTCCACCTGGGCGGGCACCCCGCCGTCGCGGTCGTAAAATCCATTTGTGATGTCCTCGATGGCCTTTCCCCGCTCCGATATATGAAGATCCTCGTAGGTCACCAGCTCTGTGATGGAAAAGCAGTCGTGCAGCTCCATCATGGAGATCTCTTTTCTCGGGTTTTCAACGCCCGCTTCCTTATAGGCCTCGAGTGAGCACTTGGATGTGGTGATGAAATGGTCGCCGTCCCAGTCGTCATAGGCAAGTTCCTCTCCGCTGGAAAGCGCTAGCTGCAGGGCCTTGACCGTGACAAAATCCTTTTTACCCATTTTTTTTGCGATTTCCGGCGTTGTCACCACGGCGCAGGCGGACCCGTCGCTGACGCCGCAGCAGTCGAACAGACCCAGGGGGTGGGCGATGATGGGCGAGGCCATGACCTGGTCGACGCTCACCTTGCGGCGCAGATGGGCCTTGGGGTTAAGCGCGCCGTTGTCGTGGCTCTTGGCGGACACATGCGCCATGGCCCGCTTGAGATCCTCGTCTTTGATGCTGTACTTCGCGGCATAGGCGGACGCAAGCTGCGCGAAGGATCCCGGTGCCGTAAGATTGGGCCACCACTGCCACAGCAGTGTTCCGGTGTTCGATCCGCCGCCGGGAAGACCGCCGTAGCCTGTGTCCTTGAGTTTTTCCACCCCCAGGGCAAGACAGATATCGTATGCGCCTGATGCCACGGCATAGCATGCCCCGCGAAATGCCTCCGTACCGGTGGCACAGTAGTTTTCCACCCGGGTAACCGGAATTTTCTGCAGCCGAAGCGTGGTGGCAAGGGGCATTGCCGTCTTGCCGACATTCACCTCGTCCATGCACGTACCGAACCACGCCGCTTCGATATCCTTTTGTTCAATATCCGCATCGGCCATGCACTCCTCGAAGGCCTCCAGCATGAGCTCTTCCGCCCCCACATCCCAGCGCTCGCCAAACCGGGTGCATCCCATGCCAATGATCGCCACCTTGTCCCTGATCCCTGTAGCCATCTCTTATCCTCCTGGGTACTATTGCCATCCCTCCGGCATTGTCCCGGAGAGCGATTGTCATCTTTGATCTGATCGGTTTCCAATCATCATCCGCCTATTTGCCGTCTCCTGTCGGCGTCATCATTGCCATGAGCGCGCCGTTCAGGTCATCTTGTTCCTTTGCCCCTTCCATGTCGTTGATCCGGGAAAAACCGGCTGCGATCATTTCAGGGGTGGCCGGGGACTCTCCGTCGGCAATCCGCGCTGCAGGCCCGGTCAGAATCGCGGCGCGGTTGAAGTAGCCCATGCCGGCGTTATAGATTTTTCCCGAATCCGTGCACTCGTTGCTGACCAGGTAAAGGGCCATGGGAACGACCAGTTCCGGCTTCATCATGTCAAATACATCCGGGGGCATGATATCCTCGGTCAGCCGCGATGCGGCAAGCGGAGCGATGGTGTTGACATTGATGCTGTATTTCCGGCCTTCGAGCTTGAGCGTGTTGGCAAGTCCAACCAGGGCCATCTTGGCGGCCGAATAGTTGGACTGGCCGAAGTTGCCGTAAAGTCCGGCGGCGGACGTGGTCATAAGAATCCGGCCGTACCCGTTTTCCCGCATGGCGGCCAATGCCGGCCGGGTAACGTTGTATGCGCCGTTGAGGTGAACGGCCAGAACCGCCTGCCAGTTTTCCGGCGTCATTTTGAGAAAGCTTTTGTCCCGGAGAATACCCGCGTTATTGATCAGGATATCGACCCGGCCATAGGTGTCCAGTGCCGTTTTGACGATGTTTTCTCCGCCCTGCGCGTCCGCAACGTTGTCATAGCTGGCAACGGCCCTGCCGCCCGCACCCTGGATTTCATCAACGACCTGCTGGGCGGGCGTCGCTGAGCCTCCCCCGGATCCGTCCCGGGAGCCGCCCAGGTCGTTGACCACCACTGCGGCGCCCCGCCGGGCCAGCTCCAGGGCATAGGCCCGCCCGAGTCCGCCGCCTGCGCCGGTAATGATGGCGACTTGTCCGTCAAAGCGGAGCCTGTCCATTTCAGCGCCAGCTTGATTGGCAGCCCCTGGAATCGGTGTGGCTTTCCAGAAATAGTTGACGAACCCGCGTTTTTTGTCCTCGCCCCGCTTCCGGAAGACCATGCGAACCGGCAGGCCCACCCGGATCTCTTCGAGTTTGCAGTCCGTGAAATCCGCCATGAAGCGTCCGCCCCCCTCGAACTGGATCATGCCGTAAATGTGGGGCGGGTCCAGGGAAACGGCGAGCATGTCCCCGGTAAAGGTTTTGACTTTTGCCGGAATCTCGCTGTACGCGTAGTCCGCCTGAGTACGGCGGGCCAGGCAGTTCGGGTTGACGCATACCTCGGATTTCGGAAACTGAGGCGTTCCGCACGCCGTGCATTTTCCGCCCACCAATCCCAGAAGCATTTCCCGCCGGCGGTAGAGGGTGGTCATGGCGGTCTGGGTTTCCGCCTCCGCGCGGATGCCCATGTCCGGTTCCACAAGGTCCCGGAATACCAGAAACCGGTTGTAGTTGTTTGTGACTTCCCGGTTAGCCTCGGTGGCTGCAAAGGGCTTTCGGGCCTGTGCCTTCCGGATGTTATCGGTTGTCTCGAAGAGTATGGCGTCGCATCCCTGGCCAAAACCGGCGACGATGATTCGCTGGCCGGGTTCCGCTTTATCTAAAACGGCAGCCAGCATCAGAAGGGGATGCGCGCAGCCCGCCTCTCCGCATACTTCGTGAAGATTGTCCGCGGCTTTTCCTTCAGCCCCCAGCTTTGCAGCGATTTTTTTGTGTTCCGCCGTAAAGAAGCAGGGAAAAACGAGCGTGTCCACATCGTCCATGGATATATTCGTCTTTTTCAGAAGACCGCCCACGGCTTCCGGGATGATTTTGGAATATCCCTCGTCGCGGATCCAGCGCTCCTCCCAGGTGTAGTCGAAGCGTTTGTGCCGGCCGCGATAGTGTCCGGTAAAATCCCGGGTTATCGTGAAGGAGCCTTTATATTCGGCAATGACGTCCGTCTCCCCGACGGCAAGGCTTGCTGCACCGTCGCCGAACCACATTTCGTAGAACCCTGCGGGCCGGGTTTCCCGCTTGTCAGCGGATGAAACCAGGACGGATCGCTTCTCTCCACCTCGCACGGCGTCGAGCGCTGCCAGAAGCGCCGTGGTTCCGGCTTTCTGGCAGGACGTGAAATCCGAGGCCATGATGTCGCCCCGGAGGTTGAGCGCCGTGGAAACGATGCCGGCATTCAGGCGGTCTGCAAAGGGAAGCGTCGTGGATGCGAGAAACAGGGCGTCGATCCGTTTTCTGTCCGCATCTTCAAGGCAGCTTCGGGCCGCTTCGACAGCCATGGTGACGGGATCTTCGTCCCAGTTGCACATGGACCGGGTTCCCTGGGCCACCATGACGATGGCCGGGGCGAACCACCCCATGGCCTGGTAGATTGCCGATCGTTCCAGCCTGAGACGCGGAATATATGCACCGTAGGAAGTGATGCCGATCATTTTACCGCTCCTTATCCATATATTGAAAAAACAAAGGGCTTGACGACTTCGTAAAAAGTCCAATATCTGCGTTACGCGCAATTTCTCAGAATTTCACGTACGCCAAGTACGCTGCATTCTTCGAAATTGCGCAAGCCTTGATCTTGAACTTTTTACA
>SLPT01000095.1 GCA_007131845.1 Desulfobacteraceae bacterium
CGATCCCGCATGCCAGGCAGCCGTACAAGCCATCCGGAAAAGAAACCTGCCGGTGGTCCTGGAGGAGGAATTGGAAAATACGATCCGGTTTGTTGAAGCCATTGCTCCCGGGCTCACCGTCATTATTCCGCATCTTGGCATGTTAAACGGGGGGTATTATCGCCTGGCATCCGCCGGAATCTGGGAGAACCCGAACGTATGGGCGGACACAGCCCTTGCGTCCGCACGGAATATCACAGAATATATCGATCAATACGGACACCATCGCCTTTTGTTCGGATCGGACTTCCCTTTCGGTCATCCGCAATCCGAGCTTTCGAAAATCCGCCGTCTTTCTCTTGCCGATACGGTAATGGAAGATATCTGTGCAAACAATTTGATGCGCCTCTACGAGCAAATACAACCGGGCATATGAAAGAAAAACCATCCTACGAAGCGCTGGAACGGCAAGTCCGGATGCTGCATGCCGAAAATCGACGGCTGAAAGAATCCGAACGGCAATGTACGGCCAACGAGGCCCGCCTGCAAAGCCTGCTCGAAATTTTCCAACACCCGGCCCGGCACATCCAGGACCTGCTTGAATTCGCCCTGGAGGAAGCAATCGGTCTTACCGGCAGCAAAATCGGCTACATCTATCATTACAATAACGAAACCCGGCAATTCACGCTCAACAACTGGTCCAAAGGCACCCTAAGTGCATGTTCCATCTCCCGGCCGGAAACGGTATATGACCTTTCAAAAACCGGCTTATGGGGTGAGGCGGTCCGCCAGCAAAAGCCGATCGTCATCAATGACTACAAAGCACCCCACCCCCTTAAAAAAGGCTGTCCGGAAGGGCACGCCGAAATGTTCCGGTTCATGAGCGTTCCCGTATTCAACGACAACCGGATCGTTGCGGTCGTGGGAATGGCCAACAAGGATACAAACTATACTTATGGCGACATCCTTCACGTAACGTTGCTCATGGACGCCGTCTGGAAAATGGTTCAGCGCCGGGAAACCGAAGACGCCCTCCGCAAAAGCCAGGAACTGCTGCAAAAAACCCAAAAGATCGCACGGGTAGGGAGCTGGGAAATCGATATTGCCACCGGGCGGCTCAACTGGTCGGAACAGACATACCGAATCGCCGGGATGCGTCCCGGAAAAACGCCCGTGACCTACCAGACCTTTTTGGAAATTGTTCACCCGGGAGACCGGGAAGCAGTGGACCGGGCGTTCCGGGAGTCGGTACAGTCCGGTTGGAAAGATTACGATATCGAACACCGGGTCGTCCGTCAGGACACGGGAGAGGTTCGCTACGTTCACGAAAAATGCGAACATGTGCGGGATCCGTCCGGGGAAGCGATCCGCTCCGTGGGCATGGTCGCCGACATTACCGAGCGAAAGCAGGTGGAAGAAAGACTCCGGAAATTTAACGAAGAGCTGGAAATCCGGGTAAAAGAACGTACCTCGCAGCTGAAAAAACGAACCCGGCAGCTTCAACGACTTGCCCTGTCTCTGACGCAGGCGGAAGACAGGGAACAGCAGAAAATATCTCACGTCCTGCATGAAGACCTTCAGCAGATGCTGGTTTCTGCAAGACTGCACCTTGACATTCTGGACAGCACGGAAAACCAGGAGCACGGGGAAATACTGATGCGAAAAACCCGCAAACTGCTCCAGGCCTGCCTCAGAAAAACCCGGGATCTCTCCCATGACATGAGTCCGCCGGTTCTTTCCCACTCCGGACTCTCCGAGGCCATGGGATGGCTTGCAAGAAAAATGCGGGATCATTACGGACTGGAAGTATCCCTTGCATGCGAGGGTTTTCAAAGGCCACGCTCAAAAACCATCGAACGGTTTTTGTTCCGCTCCGCGCGGGAAATGCTTTTCAACGTTGTAAAACACGCGGACGTAAACAAAGCCCGGGTCGAACTGACTTCGGGAAATATGCGTATCCGGCTGGTGATATCGGACGAGGGGAAGGGATTCGATTCCGCCGTCATTGGAAGTGGCGAGGGAAGTGGCGAAGCGGGAATCGGTATTTACAGCATCCGTGAACGGATCGACCTGCTCGGCGGGCGGCTCGACATCCAAAGCGCTCCCGGCCGGGGGACCCGCTCGGTGATCGAGGTCCCGGACGCCGAAGCCGACTCCCGGGCTGGCAGCAATCTCTGAAATAGTGCCCGAATGAAAAGGATTTTTTTTACTTCAATCCGCCCCGCCGGATTCCTTTTCCATTAAGGCAGCCCGGATTTTTTTCCGGGTCTCCCGGTATGCATCGGCATGGGCACCGCCGATTGCAACCGCACGGTCGGCAGCTTCCAGGGCCGCCGAAGGATTCCCCATTAGCAGCCTCACATGGGCCAGGTTGTTCAGAATCGGCGCCGACTCGGGGTGGACCGATGCGGCAAACGCCAGGGTATCGGCTGCGGCACAAACCTTTCCCAGTGCGTACAGCGTGTTGGCCTTTCCCATAAGCGCCCCCGGATGCTCCGGCCAGCGCTTCAGGGCCTCTGCATATCCGGCGCGGGCGGCTTCGTGCTGCTGCGCACGCTCCATTCCGTACACGGCTTCCACCCACCGGTCGGGTGAAACCGAAGCCGGAAGCCGGCCGGAAGCCGGATCGATCACGAGAAGCCCCCAATTATCCGCCCGGTCCCACATGCGCCGGAACAGTGAAAAGGGAAACTGCTCCAGGCAGGGCTCTCCCGATGCGAGCACAACGAACCCGTTTTTCGTGTCAAGTGATGCCACCACGGCATAGTGGTATGCCGGCCACCAGGAAAGCCCCTGGTTCAGTAGCACCAGAACAGGAAAACCAGCCGAAAGCTCTTCTTCCAGCCGTTTGATACCATGGATCTCGTAGGCGATACGACCATGACGCCGCGCCGCAGCGACAAGGGATGCCTGAAGACTGCCGCCCGCATCCGGGTCCCATGTCATCGCTTCGAGATCGGATGGCCGGATATCCAGGCCGCTCCATGTCAGCATGCTCGCCAGTGCCGCAGGCCCGCACCGGCCATCCTCCTGTCCGAAGGCAACCACGCCGGGAACGTGCACCGCATCAGGCCCCACCGCCTCATCCGGCACCCGGTAGCATGCCCTGCCGGCGCATCCGGCGGCAACAATCAGAAACGCGGCAGCGAGAACCGGAAAAAGGTGCCTCATCGGCTATCACTGCTTTACCACGAATGGAAATACATTCGTGAGCCCGACGATATCGGTGATCAAAAGCACGATAAAAATGAACACAACAGCGCCCACAACCGCCCCTACGCCTTCGCCGGAGGGCTGGGAATCCATATGTCCTGCAAGGGCCCTGAGCTGGCTTTCGGTCAAAGCATCCACGCGCGCCCGGGCCTCGGATTCCGAAATACCCCGTTTCCCGAGAGCATTTTGCACTTCTTCGGCACCCAGCATGTCGTGAATACGCGAGCGGATTTCGTCGGCATCGTTTTCCAGGACCGTGCCGGTCGGTAGCATCGAAGCGTGGACAGCCGGTGCGAAAACCACCGTAAAGCATAAAACGACCAGCATAAGAACACTCAATGGCTTTGTACATGAACCTGAACGCATACGTTTCTCCTTGGTTTTCGGATGATAAACACATTAAGGGGTGGTATCCGGGCAAGACTGGCGGCAGGAAGAAGTACCGGCCGGCCTGCTCCGCAGATGTCACCAATATAGTATATCCCCGTCCCATCGGTGTCAACGTGAAAAGGGGCGCAGGGACAGGGCATCAGAAAACCTGTTTGACAGAAGCAATCTTTCCGCCTATTTTTTTATACTAGAAACTCAAGCCTGCTGCCGTACGTCCATCAAATTCCAACCCCCCGCAACAAGGAGGTCCGCATGTCC
>SLPT01000044.1 GCA_007131845.1 Desulfobacteraceae bacterium
TTAAAAGTAGAAAATCACAATAAAATCAATCTTTCAATAGAAATGGCTGCTGCAGTGAATAAAAGGGTCTTTGAGGAAAATTCCTTTCTGCGTAAAGTGTATCAATGAAACATTGTGTTTCATATATCCCTATCTTGATACATAAGCCCGGAAATTAATTCCAGGATATTTTGCAGGAATAGTCCCATTACATTGAAAGTTGCTGTCTTTCGCGGAAAAATTGAAAACATGGCATGGTTGTTGATACTAAATAGTACCAGGACGATAACCAGGATTTTTTTGCCGAGGGCATAGGATGTGCTGACGAAGGAAGCGCATCGTTTAAACACCCCGCAGCATATACCACGGGAGAATGACGATCATGATGCGCTTCCTTCGTCAGCACATCCTATATTTCCGGGAAATTTCGCGCAGGCGCGGAGATTGGACTTTTTGCAAAGCCTTCAGATCGCGACGTTTTACGAATGCATAACAATTTTAGCCTGACACAGAAAGTGGCGAAAAAGACGGTTTTCGTTCAGAGACTAAATAGCCACAATAGCTCCCATGAGGATATAACAGGAACATGCATCGCCGGGTTATGCATTCGGGGATTTCCTGGTTGCAGACGGTTTTTCGGAAAAAATGTTCATGTCGTAGCTGCCGATTGGGGGTACCAAACCATAACCGGATGTAAAAAGGAGGAAATGTCTCATGGATGCAAAAGATTACTGCAATTCGATGGCTGCGGAACTAACGGCATGGAAGGCGAAGCTTTTTGACGTAATCAGCAGAACCGACAAGATGGGAACCCAGGAAAAGGACAAGGTCTGGCAGTACTTCAACGAAATGAAAATCGTGATCCAGGACCTGGAAGACAAGGTGGAGACGCTTCGCACGGAATGTCCGTCCGATTGGAGTCCACAGAAAAAGGACATCGAGGATGCCCATATCGATGTTCGTTCCAAGTACGAGGAAACGTTGGAATATATCGGCAAAGCCGCCCCGATGTCGGTTCCGGGGTGATTTGCTTTCTGATATAACGGATTTTCCCGCACACCGCTTGTTTTATAGCGGGTGCGGGATTGTTTTTTCAGTAATACTCTTTTTATGACAGCACCGCACTGACCGGCCTCCTCAAAGATTTTGGCATTTCCGGTCCTCTTCCGAATCGTACCACCAAATTCGGCCTGCCGTCACCCAGCCCCAGTGCGGATGCGAAGAGGGGGCGCAGGTCTGATTCCTCCACGGGCTGGTTAACGAAAGCGTTCCGGATTCCAAGGGCTGTCGCCTGCAGCGCGAAGCGCTGGTAGCAGCGTCCCGCCTCCATCCAGTGCGCCTTGTCGTCTTTGTCCGAAACGAAAACAGCGATACCGGCGGAACTGCGGATCTGTCTTGCATACTTGTCGTTTTCCGGCCGGGTGCGGTATATGAAGTTAAAAAGCGGGCTGCCGATCCAGCGCGGTACGGAGGGGTTGCCAGTGGTTTTCGCGGCCAGTCCGTCGCCGGTTGAAACCGCTTCGGCATCACTGAACCGGATCCAGGACTTCAGTTCTTTTACAAATCCGGGATTGTTCATCTGGGCCGTGTTGCCCTGCACAACATAGTCCAGAACCGTTTCCATTGCAGGCCGGTGGGTAAGAAGCTCAACCCGGACGCCCCTTCCTCTTCCCGCGGTTTTAAGCAAAAAGAGCTCATCCGTGCTCAGGGCCGTGCCGTCATATTCCGCGCGCGTGCATTGGCGTTTCAAAATGGCGTGGTAAAGCTCCGATTCATTCGGATGGAAGGGTTCAAGGGTGATTTTCAATCCGCCATCCGGCTGTAAATCATACTCTACCGTCGGTTCCATCCCGTAGGCCCTGGCGGCATGGACCAGATTTTCAGCGGCGCACCCCAAAGACACGAAAAGGTGATGGTCGTCCGGATCGACCACCGGACATCTGCGGTCGAAATCCGGCAGAAGCGAAACCGCGCTGTCCTCTGGGCGAAACCGCCAGCACTGGGTGTTGTGGCTCGAAGGGGCAAGGGTTGCATACCGTATGAGCTCGGTTAGCAGGGCCTTCTCATTGGTTGCCGGTGTATCCGAATGACGCCAGATTTGCTGCGCCGCCTGCTCGTATGTCATGGCCGTAATCCTTAAAATACGCCAGGTATTTCTGCGGTTAAAATTTTCGCCGTCCTTGACCTTGACGAAAAATCCGGGTTTTCGTTCGGCAACTAATTCGAGCAGGGCCGGCGATAAATACTTTTCTAAAAAAGGAAAAAATAGCTCAGCATGGCCCGCATATCCGGTGCGCCAGTGTCGACGCCGACGCCAAGAGCGGCCCGCAGGCTGCTTTTACGGTCGATGGCATAATCGATGCCGCCGGTAAGCAGCATGTAGTCATGGCGGCTTTCCATGACCGCCTCGCCGACGAAATTGACTTCGTCCGTGTACTCGTATATAGCCCCGCCGCCGATCCGCAGGGTGGCTTCGTGGTCGTTGTTTCTCCCAAATCCTCCAGGTCCTGGAATGCTGTCGTATTTTTCGGTATACATTAGTCCGATGGTGCCGGTCAGCACGATTCCCTTGTCCAGCGGATGCCGCAGGGCCGTGTAAATCCCCGCGTCAAAGTTGTCCTGCCAGGCCTCCTCTTTGCCGGTGGGGATGGTAACGTATCCGCCGGCTGCCACCTTTGTGGTCCGGTCCATCAGGAGATGCCGGCCGCCGAGATAGAGGTCTGTAATGCTTGTTTCGGAACTGGCGCCATCCGGATCCAGGGTGGCTATGCCCAGCCGGAAGTGAAGCTCGGTTTCCGGATTGAGGGGCAGGCCCATCCGCAGCGCAAACGTGTAATAATCGGCTTCAAGGACGTTGTCGTAGTAGCTGTAATCGAATTCCCCGTCTATGTAGGGCTCGGGCGTTACGTGCGCGTCTTCGAAGAAACTCTGGAAGAGGCGGATGTTTTCTTTTGTCCCATCATGTGCATCATCCTGGGCCAAAGCGGTTCCGCAATACAGCAAAACGGCGATAATGCCCAGCACGGCCTTGATTTTCATTGTTGTTCTCCGGTAGCATTGTTTTTTCGGTTGTTGTCGTATACATCCTTCAGGTTGCATGGTAATTTAATGGATATTGACGGCCTTGGCAACCGTAAAGAAGAACATTGCAGGGAGAAGGCTTATGAAGGATGCCGGAAAAAAAATTAAAATACTTCGCGTCAGCCGCATAACAGATGAAAAGTTCGTCAATCTCTATGATATGCGCTACCGGGATAAGAACGGCAGTGAAAAACGATGGTCGTATGCATCCAGAAGCGATCCGCCCAAGGCGCAAACCGGCAGCTTCGACATTCCCGATGCAGCCGTGATCGTTGCCTTTCACGAGGATACCGGAAAGCTGGTTGTCATACGGGAGTTCCGGATTCCCCTTGCGGACTGGCTCTACGGGTTTCCTGCGGGCCTGGTCGATCCCGGGGAGAGCATCGAATCATGCGCAGCCCGGGAGCTTTATGAGGAGACCGGCCTGAGCCTCACCCGGGTCAATCGCGTCAGCCCGCCGATCTATTCCTCATCCGGGCTAACCGACGAATCCGTGGCCATGGTCTACGTGGACTGCACTGGTACGCCTTCCTCCGCGGCCACGGGCAGCGCCGAAGAGATCGAGACGATATTTCTGTCCGGAAAAGATGCTCAGGGCCTGTGCAAAAGGCAGGATGTGAAGATTGATCTGAAGACCTGGCTTGTGCTGGATGCATACACAGGAAATACGCAGGTTAAAGGGTAAAGGGGACAGGGTAAAGGGGACCTCTTTCCCCTTTACCCTTTAACCTTTCCCCTGCCTTACAA
>SLPT01000294.1 GCA_007131845.1 Desulfobacteraceae bacterium
GCTTTCGTCTTTTGCGGCGGCATCATTTCGGAGATGACCGTTCCGAAAAGCTCGGCGTCGATGGGGAGCACCCCGGTTTCGCCCAGGGCGCCGATCATCATAATGTTCGCAAACACGGGATTGCCCATGGCCATGGCGTTTTCAGTGGCATCCAGAAACCATGCCCGGCCGGAGAGCTCCCGGATCCATCCTTTTAGCTGGTCCTCTTCCGGGTAGGCATGCTCTCCGGATATCACCGCGATGGAATGGACCGGCCGGGTGTTGCACAGGGTAAAGACATCCGGGTTGCCGTAGCCGGCCAGCACCCGAAGCGTCTCGGTGGGCTCCAGGGAGACGACAACGTGCGCCCCGCCCCGGGGAATCTGCGGTGAGAACGTATCTTTTCCGGAGACCCGCAAGTGGCTCATGACCGATCCGCCTCGCTGGGAGGCCCCGAAGGTTTCGCCGATGGTAACGATATAGCCTTTTCGGGAAAGCATGTTTCCCAGGACCCGGGAAGCAAGGACATTGCCCTGTCCGCCTACGCCAGTAATCACGAGATTGTACGGATCCACGGTAAGTCTGTGTGCAGTCATGGTCTATGCCACCTCCTTTTTCGTGATGGCGCCCGAAGGGCAGATGGATGCGCATACGCCGCACCCTGCGCAGATGACTTCGTCGATGCGGGCCGCACCGGTTTTTTCATCCCAGTTCAGCCCCGGGCACTTGAACACCCGGGTACACAGCTTGTTGCACCCGCAGGCCTCGCCCATGCACACCGCCTGGTCCAGTTGCACCTCAAAGTAGGGCTTCCCCTTTCTCTCCGGGCTCAGTGCACAAGCCTGCTTCAGGATGACCACCCGCACCCCGCTCTCGGTTTCCAGCGCCTGAAGCAGGACGTCTTTAGTAGAAGCCAGGTCGAACGGATCGCACTCGGTGACGCTTGCGCCGATAGCCCTGCAGATGGCGCCGATGTCCAAAGGCGGTGCGGATCTTCCCATGGCATCCACCGTCAGGCCCGGATGCGGCTGAAATCCGGTCATGGCCGTGCCGCTGTTGTCGAAGATGATGAGCGTGATGTCGGCCTTGTGGTGCACCGCGTTGACAAGGCCCGGCAGGACCGCATGAAAGAAGGTCGAATCGCCGGATACGGCCACTACGGGCTGGTCAAACCCGAACAGGTCCAGCTTGCCGAAACCGGAGGCGATGCCCGTTCCCGATCCCATGGCATGCATGGTCTTGAGGGTGTGATACCCGGTTTCCCGCATCCCCAATGAATAGCAGCCGATATCCCCGCATACAAACCCTTCCCGGTTGTCCATGGCCAGAACGTTGTGCAGGCTCCAGTAAGCGGCCCGGTGCGGGCATCCCGGGCAGAAGGTCAGGTCCCTGCCCGGTGCGCCTGCCAGTGCGTACAGGGCTGCCTTGTCCGAATACGAGGCGGGGACGCCTTCGTATTCCAGGTTCAGTATCGTCGAAAGGGCCGAGATAACGTGGTCCGGCGTTAGTTCCCCCGCCTGGGGGATGGTGCCGTCGCGTTTGCCGAAAAATAGTTTCGGGCCGATTTCCGCGGCCAGTTCCGCTGCCAGGATCTTGACGTTTTCCTCCAGGAAGGGGATGACTTCTTCCACCACAAGGATTTTGTCTGTAGCCGCCAGGCGGGATTTCAGAAGTTTTTCCGGAAGCGGCCACGTGGTCCCCAGTTTCAGCAGGCCCACCCGCTTTGAAAGGCCCAGGTGGCTGACGGCCTCCCGGCTGTAGAGGTTGCATGCGCTGCCCGTGATGATCAGTAGCTCGGGATTTTCCGGGCCGGTATATGTATTGAAAGGGGAGTCTTCGAAAAACGCTTTTGCTTTTTGCAGTTTTTCCTGCTGCAGCGGATGCTTGTACCAGACCGGGGCGCTGGTGAGCGCACCGGTTTCGGGATCCAGAATGTCGCCGCCATGGCGGAACCGGGCCTGTTTGTCCGCATCCGGCAGTTTCCCCAGCGTTACAATGCCGCTGGCATGGGAAAGGCGCGTGACGCTTCGGACCATGACCAGGCTGCCGGTTTGCTCGGAGAGGTCAAAGGCCCACCGGAGCATGTCCTTGGCTTCCTGGAAGTCTCCAGGCTCGAGCAGCGGAATTTCAACCATGCGGGCGAAATGGCGCGATTCGCCCTCGTTGATGCTCGATAGTGCGCCCGGATCGTCGCAGGAAACCAGTACCATCCCGCCCCGGATCCCGGATGCGGCCAGGTGCAGAAGAAAATCGGAAGCCACATTCACGCCGTTCTGTTTCATGACGCACATTCCCCGCAGCCCGGCAAAAGAAGCTGCTGCCGCCACTTCCATGGCCACTTTTTCATTGGCGGACCACTCCACGTACACGTTGGCTTCTCCGGCAACGGCGGCCAGGGATTCGATGATCTCGGATGAAGGCGTGCCGGGATATCCCGCAGCCACGTTCACGCCGGCCTCCAGGGCGCCGCGGGCAATGGCCTCGTTTCCCATGAGCAGGCGGCACTCGCCGGTTCTCCCGTCGATGATGCTGGTCATGTCGCTTTTCCTTTGCCGCTGAGAATGTTTTCAAGAGCATCTGCGTTTACCCGCAAAACCGATCGCCGGTTTTCGTCCGGGGTCGTGTTGAGGCGGCCGTCCCGGTGGGCTTTCTCAAGGGCGCGCGCTTTCTTTGCGGCGGCTGCGCCCTCCAGTTGCGCCAGGGTACTTTCCGGAAGCACTTCCGTGACGATCCGGCCCGCGTCAACCGCTTCCCTTACGAGGTCTTCGCCGGTTTCGGTGCGCACAATCAGGGTGTTCCAGCCATCAACGCCCTCCAGTGCGCCCACGGAAACATCCGCCCACTCCGCGGTCATGTCCGGGCAGATGCTGCATCCGGCAAGCACCAAAGCGCGGATTTTCGCTATGGGAACCTCCACGCTGCCGGCGTCGGTTTCGATCACCACGATCCCGGCCGGCGGCGGAGGAATCCGGATCTTCCGGATATCCGACTTGCCGGCCCGGTCGGCTGCAAGCGCCGCAAACCGCCTTGCATCCAGTGCCCACGTACAGAAAAGTCCGATGGACAGGGCAACGGGATGGATATAATCTTCACGCTTTGTCGGGTTAAGGCGCATCTGGGCGAGCGCCGTCATGTGGCAGGGTGTGCCCACGACCCCCATACGCGTAAACCCCTGTCGAACGCCGTCGTTTACAGCAGACAGGGTAGGGGCGGCCGTATACTTGGATGATGCGAATGAGTCCACCGCTTCCGGCCGGGTTGCTATACCCGGAACGGGAATCCCGGCTTGCTGCCCGGTAAGGACCGCCGCGTCAATAACGCCCGATTCCAGGGCAAAGCGCATCAGCGCCGAAACCGTTCCCCCGTCCTGAAAGTTGCCGGCTGGGTCTGTTTTCTGCGCCCGGGCCGCGTAGATGGCCCGGAAGGATCCTATAGGGTCGCCCGTATAGCCGGCGCCGGAAAAAGCCCTGGAAATCGCGTCGAGGTCCACCTCGGTTTTGGGACAGTATGCATGGCAGCGGCCGGTTTCGGCGCTGCACGGGAAGAGCATGGCGGTTTTCCCCCGGTGGGTGGCAAAATAGGGGCACAGGTGGATGCATGCGCCGCACCCGACACACAGGCCTTCTTCGAGAACATCCGCCGACAGTTCAGTGGGTCCGAAAAGTGCCATCCGAAAAATCTCCGGTAAAAGGGTTGAAAATATTTTAACTTGAGGATAAATTGCCATAGACAGAATGGTTTCGTCAATATAAAATAGTATTTGGCAATGCCGAACATCGTATCAAATACGGCTTTGTGCGTTTCGCCCCCGCAA
>SLPT01000007.1 GCA_007131845.1 Desulfobacteraceae bacterium
CATGTCATCGTGGCCGTGGGGCTCAATATCCTGGTAGGGAATACCGGCCAGATCGCCCTCGGGCATGCCGGGTTTTTCGCCATCGGCGCCTACGGGACGGTTCTGCTGATGACCATGCTGAATTTCCCTTTTTTTGCGGCACTTATTGCGGCAGCCTTTATCGCTGCGTTTTTCGGCTTCATCCTTGGCCTCCCTGCCCTAAGGCTGGAAGGACCCTACCTCGCCATCGCCACGCTCGCGTTCGGGCTGGCCATCATGCATATCATCGGGCACACGCAGATATTCGGCGGCCGGCAGGGGGTGGCGGCGCCCATGCTTGATATCGGGATTCCTCAGCTGGGGCTGAGTTGGATGCTTTTTTCGGAAACCAGCCTGTACTACCTGATCCTGATCATCACCATCATCATGGTTCTTCTTGCGGTCAATATTTTAAAAACCCGTGCCGGGCGTGCTTTTGTGGCAATCCGGGACAGTGAGATCGCAGCCGAGGTGATCGGGATCAACCAGACCTTTTATAAAACCCTGGCATTTGCCGTAAGCGCATTCTACGCCGGCATCGCCGGCGGACTTTTTGCCTTTGTACTGGGTTTTTTCGACCCGTTTACCTTCAATCTCATTCTCTCGGTCATTTTCCTCGTCATGGTTGTTGTGGGCGGGCTCGGATCGGTCATGGGGTCTATTACGGGAGCCGTGTTGATTACCTACCTCATGTACGACCTGTTCAAAAACATCAATGAAGTTCCGGTTCTCGGAAACCTTATCCTGCACGTTTCCCGAAACTGGCTGTCGGCGACGGGCAGCATGGACAATTTCAACATGATCGCCCTCGGGCTCGTCATGATCGGCATTATCATATTCGAACCCTTAGGGATTTTCGGGGTCTGGATACGGATTAAAAAATACTGGAAGACATGGCCGTTTTAGCAGGCACATAAACAACCCTGCACGGGGGTACGCCGGATTCGGGGGAACCGGTGCCACGGGGGGTTGCAAGCATATGCGGCAATCAGACTGCGAGAGCGCATCTTTTATAAAGGGGGGATTATGCCATTCGGGCATCTGCTGATCGAGGGGCTGGCCATGGGGGCTTGTTACGGGTTGTTCGGGCTGGCCGTCGTCATTATCTACAAGACATCGGAAGTGGTCAATTTTGCAGCCGGGGATATGGCCATGTTTTCCACTTTCGTGGCCTTTCACGTGTTGGCCGTATACGGTTACCCGTTCTGGGTTGCTTTCGTGATGTCCCTCGTGTTTGCAGGGCTGCTCGGCGTATTCGTGGAGTTTTTCTTTTTGCGGCCGGCAAAAAACCCTACCATTTTAGGCCTGATCGTTATTACCATCGGCGCCCAGCTCCTTCTTGCCGGCGTGGCCAGCTGGAAATGGGGAGCCGAGCAGCAGGCCTTCTCCATACCCTTTTCCTACCAGGTGACCTACGAGATTTTTCCCGGGTTCGTGATCAGCCAGTGGGCGCTTGCCGTGTTTTGCATATCGGCCGTGATCATGGCTTTTTTGTACTTCTTTTTCAAGCATACGAAAATGGGTACGGCCATGCGGGCCACCCAGCAGAACAAGCATGCCGCCAAGATCATGGGGATCAAGACCAACCGCGTTTTTGCCTTCGCCTGGGCGCTCAGCTCAGTCATCGGTGTTATCGCCGCCACGCTGATGTCCGCGAAGACCATCCTGGACCCCCAGTTCATGATGGAACCCTTTCTCCGGGCCTTTGCCGCGGCCGTGCTGGGCGGGCTCATGAGCATACCGGGGGTCCTTATCGGCGGCGGGATCATGGGGTTGATCGAAAACTTCTTCGGCTATGCATGGCCCGCATGGAAGCCCATCACGGCGTTCGTTGTCATTGTGCTGGTCCTTTGCATACGGCCCAGCGGGCTTTTCGGAAAACATTACGTCAAGAAGGTATGATTTATGCGTTTGCAGACAGGATATACAACGGTATTTTCCGGCAGGCTCCGCAAAGCGGCGGCGGTCGCTGCCGTTCTTGCAATAGTCTGTTGCGCGTTTGCTTTTGTTCCGCCCGCCATTGCGGAGGAAACGCGCGACGGCATTTGCTCAAGCGAGGAAAAACAGGTTTTGCAGGCGGCCAGAACGTTTCTGGATGCTGAGTTAAAGCGCGATTTCCCTGGCGTTTACGCCTGCTTTGCTCCCTCGTCCCCGTATGCCATGGAGCATTCGTACGAGGATTACCTCCGCCAGGCCACAACATCGCCCGATCGGCTGGTGGACTATACCATCGTGGGGGTTTCCTATATTCAGGAAAATGAAGATACGGACGCCTGGCCAACGGTTGAAAAATTCGCCCAGGTCGAAGTGGACCTGGTATTCATGCATGTTCCAACCAAACAGCAATCGATGATCAACATCGGCTTTGTTTTTTTCAGGGAGGGTGGCAGGTGGTACAAGAGCTAGTTTCCGGCTGCCCGGACAGGAGGGCAGGGTGCCGAAGCTGTTTTTTTCTTACAGGCATTCCGGGCCGTCGGAATGGTCCGGCAGTATGAAAAATGAAGGCAGGCGGTCGGCGGCAGTCAAGCAACATAAAAAGGAGGAAGGGTATGGGTTTGAAAAAGACAGTGTTGGCATTGTTGGTTGCCTTGTTTGTCGTGTTTCTTTTTGCCGGCAACGGGCACGCCCGCAGCGAGCGGGGATTTGACGACAACGAGATCCGCATCGGTCAGTGGGGACCGCAGACGGGCCCCGCGGCCCCTTGGGGCGCAGTGGCCCGCGGAAGCAAGCTGGTTTTTGACGTGGTCAACGATGAAGGCGGTATTCACGGTCGACAGGTCCGCTATTTCATCCGGGATGACCAGTACAATCCGTCCCAGACCATGTCGGCGGTGCGGGAACTGGTTTCCCGGCGCGGCGTCTTCGCCTTTGTCGGCGGTGTGGGTACGGCGCCCGGTCTTGCCGTCCAGAATTTTCTGCGGCAGAACGAAATCATCTGGGTGGGGGTCTGCTCCGGTGCAGCCGCCTTCCATGACAATCCGTGGCTGTGGAATATCTGGCCCGCTTATTTCGACGAGGGCAGCATACTTGCCAAGCATGCCGTCGAAAATGAGGGGTTCGAGAAGATCGCTTTTCTGTATCAGAACGACGACTGGGGCATGGATGCCATGGCAGGAATCAAAGCCCGGCTGGAGTTGCATGGGCTGGAGCTTCTTGAGGCTGTTCCCGTGGAGCCCATCGAGCGAGACCTTTCATCCCAGGTGGCACGGCTTCAGGCTTCCGGTGCGGAGGCCGTGATTGGGATTGTGGCGCCCACCCAGGCGGCCATTGCGCTCAGGACCGCCGTCTCCATGGGATATCAGCCCCAGTGGCTCCACTCCTATAATCTTTGCGACTTTGATCTTATGAATCATATAACCGAAGGGCTGTGGGCCAGGGAGGGCGTCATTACGGCAGCCTTTACTGACACCCCCCATGCTGACACGCCGCAAATGAACCGCTACCGAGAGGCCCAGAAAAAATATGCTCCCGAAGAGCGCTGGGGTATATTCTATCTTGCCGGCATCGTTGTGGCCGAACCCTTGGTATGGGCCCTTAAGGAAGTCGGGCCGGAGCTGAGTACGGAGGCTGTGAGGGATGCGCTTAACTCGGTCACGGAATTCCAGGGGGTGGGGCCGGTTCTTACCTGGACGGCCGATGACCATCGTCCGCCCAGGTCGCTTCGCATCTGGCAGTGCGGCCCCAACGGCGAGTTCAATGTTATCCATGACTGGATCGAAAACGAGCTGGTCTACGAGAAATAAATACGGCAGGGATTCCATGAATCCGGCGA
>SLPT01000206.1 GCA_007131845.1 Desulfobacteraceae bacterium
AAGGCATAGGATGTGCTGACGAAGGAAGCGCATCGTTTAAACACCGCCGCTATAGATCCCGCGTTAGAATGACGTTTATGATGCGCTTCCTTCGTCAGCACATCCTATGTTCATATGTCCCGATGTTCGTATGCTGCCGATGCATATATATTCCCGATGTTCATGTGCTCCCGGGAAATTTTGCGTAACGCAGATATTGGACTTTTTTCAAAGCCGTCACGGCTATTTTTTCCGGAAACTCTGGTAGAGATGCTCCCCCAGTCCGAATCCGCCTTTTCGGGCCATGTCGCGGGCCACTTCCATATCCATGACCTCTTCAAAGAAATCCATGCTCATGTCCCGGTCAAAAAACCCGTCCTCCGGGATCGTATTGCGCATCTGCTGAAAAAGGCTGTGAACAAACAGGGCCTCGAAATCCTGGCACAACTGCCGCAGCCCCTCCGGGTCATCGCCCGGCGCCGCGTTTTCACCCGACGCCCGGTTGAGTTTCGGCAGGGTCATTTGCGGATCAAACGCCATTTTCATTATAATACCCCTTTCTTCTTTTTACGAGTGCATCAGGCTGCATGTTCTACATGATGACCAGTTCGGCGCGCATGGCGCCGGCGGCCTTGATCGCCTCGAATATGGTGATGACATCGCGCGGGGACACACCAATGGCGTTTAAGGCCGCGGCCACGTCGCCCACGCTGACGCCTTCTTCCATGACGACGAAACTGGCGTCTTCCTCCTCGAATTCGAGCGCCGTATCCGGGATTACCACCGTTTCGCCAAGCTCCGAGAAGGGATGCGGCTGGGAGACCAGCGCGGATTCCTTCACCGTCAAACGGATGTTGCCGTGCGCCACGGCCACCGTGGAGAGCCGGACACTCGATCCCATGACGATGGTTCCGGTCCGCTCGTTGACGACGATCCGGGCCCTGGCGTCCGGGTTGACCTGGAGGTTTTCGATTCCGGAGAGAAAGCGTACGGGATTGTTTCTGAAATCCTCCGGAAGACGGACCTCCATGGTGGCGCTGTCCACGGCCCGGGCCACGCCGCTGCCGAACGTATTGTTCACAGTGTCGACCATGCGCGAAAGCGTCGTAAAATCCGCATCCCGCAAATGGTATTCGTACTTGCCGTCGGCAGGGAGGGTAAAACCCACCTCCCGCTCAACCAGGGCGCCATTGGGAACCCTGCCCACGGTCGGGTGGTTTTTTTCCACGCGTGCGCCTGCACCGCCCGCACCCATTCCACCGACCACCAGAGCCCCCTGGGCCACTGCATAGACCTGGTTGTCCGGCCCGATCAGGGGCGTCTGCAACAGCACACCGCCGAAAAGGCTATCCGCATCCCCGATGGAGGATACCACCACGTCGATTTTGGTGCCGGTGCGCGCGAAGGGCGGCAGATCGGCCGTAATCATCACGGCGGCCACGTTATCCACATCCACGGCATCCCGGTCAATGGTCATACCCATGTGCTCCATCATGTTGGCCACCGTGAGCATGGTGATCCCGTTGTTGGAACTGTCACCCGTATCGTTGAGGCCGACCACCAGCCCGTATCCGACCAGCTGGTTGTTACGCACGCCCTGCATTTCGGTGAGATCCTTGATGCGGGCGCCAAAAGCATCGGCGGCCGGCAAAAAAAATGCAAGAAAGAAAGCCAGCAGACAAAACGAAAATGGAATTGCAAAGTCCGGGCGCTGCTTTTGCTTTCGGGTTGTTGTCATAGTCATGTAAAAATCCTCCGCTTTTCTGCTTTACCGGCCCGGGCCTGCCTAAAACGGCCACAGAACGTCGAGCGCCCTGGCAAGCCATCCGGGCTGCTGCTGGCGCGACACGATCCCCTTGCCGGAATATTCGATCTTTGCATCGAGGATGTACTTGGAATCGATCATGTTGTGGGCCGTAATGTCCGCCTGGCGAACAAGGCCCGAGAGTTTGATGATCTGGTCTTCGGCGTTGACCCGCACGGTTTTGCTTCCCTCGATTTTCATGTTGCCGTTCGGAAAGACTTCCACCACGCGGGTAGTCAGTGTCGCAGAGAGGTTTTCCTGTCTCGAGGTCCGGCCCGAGCCGTCAAAATTCTTTTCGCTGTTTGCGCTGAGCAGGTTTGACGGGTCAATGTTGGAATTCCTGTCCGCTACGCTCGTTTCAATACCAAAGAGCTTTGGAATTCCCAGGGAGGCATTCGAAGAGCGGCCGGTAGAGGTCTGGGCTTCCTTGGCTGCGCTGGCCTGTTCGTAGATAACCACGGTGAGGATATCCCCCTGCCGGGTGGCCTTGTTGGGTGCGAACAGGGAGCCGGATGCGCTTGCGTAGAGCGAGCCGGGGGATCGTTCTTCTGCGGCTGCCTGCTCTTCGACCGGCGCCGGCACATGAACCAGATCCGTACTTGCGTTTTTCCCGGCGCATCCGAAAAAAGCGGATGCCAGCAGAACCATGCATATACAGGACAATATCCTTGTTTTCATAATTAAAACTCCACTTTTGCCAGTCCCGGCCCGATGACCCGTCCCGGAACTTCCCGGTCGGACCGGAGGTTTTTGATCATGACGATGTCGCCCCTGCGTCCCGAGGCCATCGCCTGACCCGTGCTGGTTATCTCCAGGGTGCCCCGGCTGGCGACCAGGGTGATCATCTGCCGTCTTTCCACCAGCACGGGCAGGTCCAGGTCGCTTTCACTGATCACGCGGTTCACGGACAGGGGGCGCCGCAGCTTCATGCCGATGGCATCCGCCTTTTCCGTTACGGGATTTTTGAGGCCATTGAGGTTTTTAAGCTCGACCCGGACATCTCCGGCTCCGATCACGTCCCCGCGTCCCAGGTTCCCTGATGTTACCACCACGGGCACAAAGGCCTGGACCTCCCCGGGTACGGAAATATTGTGCCGGACCCGCCCGTCGACCCGGACGATGAGCGTGGCCTGACGGCTGGAAACCACATCGGGGTTCGGGAAAAGTACCTCGAAATCCACGTCCCCCTCCGGAAGACTAAGGGTCTCCGGTGTATTACGCGGTACGAAGCGGAGCTTTTCCGCACCCATGTGGCCGATTGCCGACTCCAGATGCTCGTTGATTACGCCGACGATTTCGTTGTCCTCGACAACCAGGGCGCCATGCCGTATGCATACGGCGTCGGCCCCGGCGAAGGTGATGCTTTCCTGCTCCGCCTGTCCGCGCACTGCGTCGCGCACGTAGGCCCGGAGCGTGGCGCTCCGGTAGCATCGCTCTTCACCGTGGGCCGGCGAGGAAAAAAGCGCCAGATCAGCCAGATCGCGGGCTTTTTCCGCCGGGGATATCTCTGCGATGTCGCCGATTCGCAGCATCGGCGATCGGATCTCGGCTTCCGCCCGAAAAGTAATCTCCACGCCCAAAGCCTGGGAGGCAAGCAGAACGACGCAGCCGATGGCGCAGATGGCGAAAAAGATTGGTTTCATTGCTATACCGCCTCGCTATACCAGCTGATTGGTCTGCTGGAGCATTTCATCAGCGGCGCGGATAGCCTTGGAATTCACTTCGTAAGCCCGCTGACCGGCGATGAGATTGATCATCTCCTGCATGATGGATACGTTGGAGTTTTCCAGAAATCCCTGGGCGACCCCGCCAAAGCCGTCACTTCCGGGCGTTCCCAGAATCGGCTGCCCGGATGATGCGGATTCCCGGTGGAGGTTGCCGCCCATGGAAAGCAGACCCGACGGGTTGCCGAAGCGTGCCATTTCGATGGTTCCCACCTCGACGCCCTCGGCTTCATTGTCGATATAGGCCGTAACGGTGCCGTTTTGCCCGATGGCAATCTTGGT
>SLPT01000211.1 GCA_007131845.1 Desulfobacteraceae bacterium
ATACGATATTGCCGGGCGGGGTACGGCCGATCCGGGCAGCCTGGTGGCCGCGGCCGAAATGGCGGCGCGTCAGGCGCTTTTCAAAATGAATCAGGCAGAAAAAACATAATGGAATCCGAAAAAATTACCATCCGGGGTGCAAGACAGCACAACCTGAAAAATATCGACGTTACGCTTCCAAGAAACCGGTTTGTCGTCGTCACCGGCCTGTCCGGATCCGGCAAGTCCTCCCTGGCGTTCGACACGCTTTACGCCGAGGGGCAGCGCCGGTACGTGGAATCGCTGTCCACGTATGCGCGTCAGTTTCTGGAGCGGATGGAAAAACCGGACGTCGACGGCATCGAGGGGCTGTCGCCGGCCATTGCCATCGAACAGAAATCCGCCAGCCACAATCCCCGCTCCACCGTGGGTACGGTCACGGAAATATACGACTATCTCCGCCTTTTGTTCGCCCGCGTCGGCACGCCGCATTGCTACCAGTGCGGAAGAGAAATCACCTTTCAGTCCATCGACCAGATGGTGGATCGGGTCATGGATCTTACGGAGGGCACCCGGATCATCATCCTGGCGCCCCTGGTCAGCAATCAGAAAGGTACCCACGAGCGCTTGTTCGCCCGCCTGAAAAAGGAGGGGTTTGCCCGGGTAAAGGTGGACGGCCGGACGGTTGAAATCGAATCCGTGGGCAAGCTGGATAAAAACAAGAAGCACACGATCGACGTGGTGGTCGATCGTCTGGTGGTTAAAGAAAATATCCGCAACCGCCTGGCCGATTCCATGGAACTGGCCATCTCCCATTCCGAAGGGCTGGCAGCGGTGGAGATCCAGGACCGCGAAAATCCGGAGCGCTCAGAGGTCATGCTTTTTTCCGAAAAAGCGGCATGCCTTCATTGCGGCGTGAGTTTTCCGGAGCTGACGCCGGCGAGTTTTTCCTTTAATTCCCCCCAGGGCGCGTGCACCCATTGCGACGGATTGGGAACCACCACCGAGTTCGATCCCGAACTGATCGTGCCGGACCCGGAGTTGTCATTGCGGGAAGGGGCTGTTGCGCCCTGGGCCAACCGGAATTCGGTGCAGTTTTCGGAGTTTCTGGAGGCGCTCACCGGCCATTACCAAACCGATATCTACACGCCGTTTGGAAACCTGCCGGAAAAATTCCGGAATGTTATCTTATATGGATCGGGCAAGGAGAAGATTCCCTTCCAATCGTCCCACCGGGAGCGGCGCGTCAATTTCACGCGGCCCTTCGAGGGAGTGATTCACAACCTCGAAAGGCGATACATGGAAACCGACTCCAACGTTATCCGTGAGGAAATCAAGCAGTATATGAACTTTCGGCCGTGCCCCGCATGCGGCGGGCATCGGCTGAATCCGGTCAGCCTGGCCGTAACGGTGGAAGGGAAAAACATTTCCGAGGCCACGGCCCTGTCGGTGGAACGGGCGGGACGGTTTTTTCGGGAAATGCATCTGGACGGGCAAAACGCATCCATTGCAAGGCCGATTGTAAAGGAGATCAGAGACCGGCTTCAATTTCTGGAAAACGTCGGGCTTTCCTACCTCACGCTGGATCGGGGCGCTGCAACCCTATCCGGCGGTGAAAGCCAGCGGATTCGCCTGGCCACCCAGATCGGATCCAAGTTGACCGGTGTTCTCTATGTGCTTGACGAGCCCAGCATAGGCCTTCATCAGCGTGACAACCGGCGGCTTCTGGATACGCTTCTGGAGATGCGGGATCTTGGCAATACCGTATTGGTGGTGGAACACGACGAGGACACGATCCGGGCATCCGACCACGTGGTCGACATGGGCCCGGCAGCCGGCGTCCGGGGCGGGTATGTCGTATATTCCGGTCCGCCAGGAAGCATTGGTGAGGAGCCCCAATCCCTCACCGGGGATTACCTGACCGGACGCCGGCAGATCGAAATCCCGCAGACTCGCAGGCCGGTAAATCCCGACAGGATGCTGTCCGTGAAAAAGGCGGCTGCAAACAATCTGCAGGAAATCGATGTTGATTTTCCATTGGGCTGCTTTACCTGTGTAACCGGCGTATCCGGGTCGGGAAAATCCACCCTGGTGCTGGAAGTGCTCTACCGGACTCTGGCCAGGCGGTTCTATCGCACGGCCATGGCCCCTGGGAAGCACGACTCGGTTTCAGGCCACGAGCATGTGGACAAGGTAATCAACATCAATCAGTCGCCCATCGGCCGGACGCCCCGCTCCAACCCGGGAACCTACACGGGGGTATTCACGTATATCCGGGAGTTGTTCGCCGCCACGCCGGATGCCCGGACGCGGGGCTACAAGATGGGCCGGTTTTCCTTCAATGTGAAGGGGGGCCGCTGCGAGGCGTGCCGGGGAGACGGCATCATCAAGATCGAAATGCATTTTCTGCCGGACGTGTTTGTCACCTGCGACGTATGCCACGGCAAGCGGTATAACCGGGAAACGCTGGAGGTGCGCTACAAGGGGAAGAATATCGCGGAAGTCCTCGATATGACGGTCAACCAGGCCATGGAATTTTTTCAGAATGTGCCAAGCCTTCGCTCCCGGCTTCAGACCCTGGTGGATGTGGGCCTGGGATACATCCGGCTGGGTCAGCCGGCAACGACCCTGTCCGGCGGTGAGGCCCAGCGGATCAAGCTTTCGAGGGAGCTTGCCCGGCGGGATACCGGCAGCACGGTCTATATCCTGGACGAGCCGACCACCGGCCTGCACATGGATGATATCAACAAGCTGCTGGGCGTGTTAAACCGCCTGGTTGCCTCCGGAAACACCGTGATCGTGATCGAGCACAACATGGACGTGATCAAGTTTGCCGACTACATTGTCGATCTCGGCCCCGAGGGAGGGGACGGCGGCGGCCGGATGGTTGCGGCCGGCACGCCGGAGCAGGTGGCAGAAATTACTGCATCCCATACCGGAGGCTATCTCAAGAATATTCTTCCGTGTATGTCTGCAAATATGGCTGTTTTAAGGGATCAGGCCGCGACCGGATAGCCCCGGCTGGGGTATGATTTTATTGTTACCCTAATCGCTCAGTTCAGGATATGGCTTGCAGGGCATGACGGCCCAAAAAAAAGCTGCCCTGTTTTACCAGGGCAGCTTTTTTTCTCTGCAAAACCGACTAATTGAACGGTTGAATCATTACATGGTCTGCAGCAGTTGAGTAACCGTATCGACCATCGGTGTTGCGTAAATGAGAATCAGGGAGATAACGAGGCAGTAAATCGCGAGCGCCTCGATAAGGGCAAGACCGATGAGCATGCCGACGGTAACCTTACCACCGGATTCGGGGTTGCGGGCAATGCCTTCCACGGCGGATTTTATGCCGAAAGACATGGCAAAACCACATCCCACTGCGGCGATCGCCAGGCCGAGGCTGGCCATGGTGACGACACGGGTAAAAAACTGTACAGCTTCAAGTTGGAATTCCATGTAAAAACCTCCTTTAGATAATTAATATTAACGGCTTCTTCCTATAAAAAGAACAACTAATCAATATTGATGCATCCGTAAAAAATCGCGATCTGACGGCTTTGTAAAAAGTTCAAGATCAAGGCTTGCGCGATTTCGAAGAATGCAGCGCACTTGGCGTACGTGAAATTCTGAGAAATTGCGCGTAACGCAGATATTGGACTTTTTACGAAGCCGTCAATGTTGTTAAGTTTCGACCTTGCCGCCTTAATGGGCATCCGCATCTTCCATTGCCAGGCTGAAGTACAAAATAGACAGCAGGAAGAATACGAATGCCTGGATCAGGGAGACAAACACGCCGAGCATCATCATCGGCA
>SLPT01000101.1 GCA_007131845.1 Desulfobacteraceae bacterium
GCCATGACCCTTTTCGGAGCGGCCCTGGGCGGCATACTGGTGGCCCGGTTCGGAATTGCCCCCATGCTGGTCTTCACCGCCTTCATGGCGCCCGCGACCAACCTGACCTTCGCCTGGCTGGCAACCATCGGCCCGGAAATTTACGGCCTGGTGCTGGCCATCATTGCCGACAACGTCACGGGCGGGATGGCGATCTCGGTTTTCATCGCGTACCTGTCGAGCCTGACCAACACCGCCTACACAGCGACCCAGTATGCCTTGTTTTCATCATTGATGACGCTTCCGGGCCAGTTCGCGGGCGGTTTCACCGGCCTGCTGGCCGAGCATACCGGGTGGGCTGGCTTCTTCCTGATCACGGCGGCCATTGGAATCCCGGCCATTGTACTGGCCATGCTGCTGATGCGGATTGCACACCCCGATTACACGCGGCGCCCCGGCATGGACGATTGAGAAACCCGGATTATATACGCCGGAGCCCTGATAATCTATCGGTGAAGCATCCCGCCGGCGATTGCAGGGCTTTTCGCCTCTACAGGGTAAGCAGGTGTTCGATCAGCGCCTTTCGCTCCTCATCGCTCAGGCGGGACCCGAAACCCGGCTTGCCCATCATTCGCTCGATCGTGCGCTCCCACATCTGCCGCTCAAACCCGGCCCGCTCAATGCGTCGGGTATCATGGCAGACCATACAGCGATCCTGAAGAATCTCCGCCCCGTCATAACTTGCGGAATGAGAGCCTGCATACAGTCCCTGCACCAGTATGGCAAGAACCATTAACACCAGAAGAACCAACAAAGTCCGTTTTTTCTTCATTTGTCTTCCTCCATTTTATTTCCCAAACGCTCAACGGCCTAAACGAAGCAACCGCTCCGGTTTAATAGCCGCAATATCTGTTCAAAGCATAAGCCGATTTTTTCAAATCGCCACTTGTTACTGATCTTTGCCCCTCCAAAAAAGGACGACTTGTTCGGGTTTTGACAAAAACGCCGCACGGCAGTATAGTCAGTACAAGTAAAATTTCACGGAAAATGAGTAAACCCGAGATCAGAAAACGCTGGAAGGAACAATCCTATGGAAATTAAAAAAATCCTGTGGCCGACGGACCTGTCCGAAAATGCCGCCAAAGCCCTGCCGTTTGTAACGGGTACTGCAGAAAAGTACGGGGCGGAAATCCATATCCTTTATGTCCTGAAAGAATATGTGGCATTCGGCGCCGCGTACGGGGACACCGATCCGCAGGCCGACTTCGAGCGCATGCAGCAATGGGAGAAAGAAACCGCCGAAAAGCGCCTTGATGAACTGTGCGAGAAATTTCTTACAAGCTGCCCGCTGTATTTCCGCCATACCAGCGTGGGCGATCCCTCAAAAGTGATCCTGGACTTTGTAAATGAAATCGAACCGGATATCATCATCATGACCAACCGCGGCACCGAAAGCCATTTCGACTTCGGAAGCGTTGCCGAGCGGGTGATGAAATGCTCCACCGTTCCGGTGCTCATGGTTCCGGCCTGACGGGCGAAAGCTTATCCAGGCGTCCATATCTCAATGCGGTTTTCCTCAGGGTCATACAGGTAGAACACCTTCGCCCCCCAGGGATGCCGCCGGATGGCGCCGGGAACCAAACCCGCTTCCTGCATTCTCGCCCACTCCCGGTCGATGTTTCTTACACGAATTGAAAGGGTAAGCCCCTTTCCGCCGGCACTTTGAATACTTGCACGGCTTTCATCCGCAACGCTTAATCGGGCGGTTTCACTGATGCTAAACTCCACGAACCACTCTGCCAGCCAGTCGCCGGGGTGATCCAGAAGCTTCCGGTAAAACCGGAGTGTCTCCTCCCACCTCCCGCAGTACAAAATGGTATTGAGTGCCAGATGGTCTTCTTTCACAGGCGGTTCCTTTTCTTATTGTTCAGGCGGCAAACTCACCGGCAAACAACAGCAACATCATGCATATTTGATAAGAATTCCGGGGAGTTTCAACCAAACAGCAACGGCGAACAACCAGATAGTGTATCAGGAATTCACAAAACAAACAGAATCCGGATTGGGATGCAAGCCCATCCTGTTCCATAGTATGAACAGAATATCTTTTCTCGCAAGGGAAACCGCCGGATTTTTTCTGCCGAAAGGTTTTTTTTGACTCATGTCAATGAAATCCCTTTTCATCGGATCCAGAATGCAACAGCATACAATCTGTATGGACCCTGCGCCCTAGCAGTTGCGCCGTGAACGAAACGGCAACGCCAAAAGGAAAAATACATGAGACGATATGTTCCCGCAATACTATCCGCGCTATTGATTCTGATCATAGCCGCAGGCGCATTGTTTCTTTCGAATGCACGAAGAGCGGAGCTTGGGGAAAAACCCCGCCCGAAACCTCCGGTGTACGCGGTTTTCATCGACACTGCGGAAACCGGATCCCTGCTTGTTACGCGAGAATACGTGGGCGTTGTGGAAGCGGTGGCGTCAAGCACAATCTCCTTTCGCGTTACCGGCCAAATCACAACGGCCGAAAAGGACGCAGGCGATAAGGTGAATCGTGGGGAAAAGCTCGCAACAGTGGATTCAAACCCGCTGGAGCGGCAAAAGCAGGCCCTTGAAGCCGAGCTTAAAGGGGCCCAAAGCGAGCTGATCCGCGCGGAACAGCGACTGGCCCGCCGCAGGCCCCTGCTGGAAAAGGGCCATATCGATCAGGATACCTTTGAAGAAGCCAAAACCGCCTATGAAACAGCCGAAGCCCGTACGGGTGCCCTGTCCGCCCGGCTGGCGTCCGCCCGCATCGAGATTGCCTATTCCACGGCACACGCCCCGTTTGACGGCGTCATTACCCGGAGATACAAGCAGCAGGGGGACCTGGCCACACCGGGAGAACCGATATACGCGATGGAAAATCCGACAGCCGGATTCAAGGTAATGGCACGGATCCCCCGGGAAACCACCCTTTTCTCGGCACCGGGTGATCGGGCGCTGGTGCGATTCGGCGACCGGACGATCGATGCCGCGCTGCACCGCATCCATCCGTCCACCACGGAAGGCGGGTTGGCTGTAGCCGAATTCCGCGTGGAAAACCGGCCCTTTGATCTTCCGACCGGCTCATTCGTTGCCGTGGAAATGCCGATTGTTGAGGCTTCGGGGGTTCTGGTATCCGGGCGCTCCATTCTGGAAGATAAAACCGGCGCGCGGGTATTTCGGATCGATAACGAAAACCGGGTACAGGCCGTGAGCGTGACCGTGAAAGGCAGGCAGGAAGGGCTTGCGGTTATTTCCGGTCCGATCGATGCGGGCGACCGGCTGGTACAAGCGGAAGAATCGATGCTGCTCCGGCTGACCGACGGCCAGAAGATCCGGCCGATGCCTTTTGCCGACGAATCTCATGAGCGTTCTTCCGGAAGCGATTCCGGATCATCAACCGTCCATTCCCGGGCTGCTTCCGGTGATGAAAACGGGGGTATAGCCCCATGAGCCGGGTCACCGCATACCTTCGGCGCCCCCACGCCATCACATCGCTTCTGCTCTTCGGCGTGTTGTTCGGTATCATCAGCCTCCGGGAGCTGCCGATGAACCTTTTTCCGGATGCCGACTATCCCCGGGTTGCGGTGCTGATGGCCTGGCCGGGGGCGTCTGCTGAAGACATGGAAGACCGGGTGTCCAGAACGGCCGAAAAAGCCATGTCATCCATTGACGGGATCCGGCGGGTCCAATCGACCGTGCGCGATGAAACCGCGGCCATCACCGCGGAATTCGAATACGAAAAAACCCTGGACGCCGCGGTGACGGATGTCAGCGCC
>SLPT01000302.1 GCA_007131845.1 Desulfobacteraceae bacterium
GATCCGGATTCATGAACTGGCAGGCAGCCTGCATATCGGCGTGCAGCGAAGCTGCCTGATCATCAACCAGGCAAAGGGCGATCCGCCGGACGAGGTGCTGGAGATGGTGCGGGAAGCCGGCCTGGAATACATCGGTTCGGTCCCGGCCGACGATATGGTCTATGAATTCGATTTCACGGGTCGCCCCATGATCGAGATGCCGGAGGACAGTCCCGTGGTGCAAGCCGCCTTTACGGCCTTCGACCGGTTCATGCAGAATGCCTGACGAGGCGGATCGGACTGCAATGCCGTATGGAGATTTATACATTTATTATGTCAGCGGCTGCGTTTCAGCCGGAAAATCCATATTCGGCAAAAATTTTATCGGCAACTGGCAGGAGGCGGACTGTTCCTTTCTGTTTTTTTCGGATCCGGCGGACGACCTGGTCGCCTCGGTTCTGGCCGGAAACCCGGAAGCGGCACTCAAGGACCGCTTCATCATGCCATACGAAGATTGGATCGGCGGCGCTCCGCACCCCTTTGAAGCAGGCGGCTTTCGCGTCGTGCCGCCCTGGCTGCCGGAAGCGGGGGCAGGCAGAACGGATGTGATATGGCTTGATCCCGGCGTGGTATTCGGATCCGGAACACATCCCACCACCCGGGACTGCCTGGATGCCATGGAGATGATTTGCCGGAAAGCTTCCGTGCAAACAACCCTTGATCTGGGCTGCGGCACCGGGCTTCTGGCCTTGGCCGCCGCCCGCCTGGGAAGCCGGCGCACCCTGGCCGTTGACAGGAATCTGCTGGCCGTCGAGACCGCCCAAAACAATATCAAGAAAAACCGCATGGAAGACTCGGTACTGGCAATCCAGGGATGCGCGGAGGATTTTATAAGCGCCGGAGCGGATCTGGTTGTTGCCAACATCCATTACGATGTAATGAAAACGCTGGTGGCGGCCCCCGAATTTGCGGATACCAAACGCTTTATTCTCTCGGGGCTTTTGTGCAGCCAGGCCGATCGCATCGAGGACAATTTGCGTCAGGAGGGTGCCGGAGTTGAGCACCGTTTCGTAGGCGAAGGGGTGTGGCACACCCTTGTGGGAGGCTTCGGGTAGTTGAGTACGTTTTTTGCATGTGCCTGGCAGGAGTTTGTAGCGGTACTTTTCAGACCGGATGCAGTGTAAGGAAATCCATGTATATCAAGTGCTGGGGGTCAAGGGGGTCCATTCCCGTATCGGGCGCTTCGTACGAAAAGTACGGAGGCGACACCACGTGCATCGAGATTCGTACGGAAAGTGACGATCTGATCATCGTGGATGCCGGAACCGGCTTACGGCGCCTGGGCAACCAGCTTATCAGCGAGGATCGGAGCGTTTTCAATTTTATATTTACGCATTCCCACTGGGATCACCTGATGGGTTTTCCGTTCTTCAAGCCGCTGCACAAAGCGGAGTCCAACGTATACATGCAGCGGTGTCCGTTTCCCGGCAGATATATCGAGACCATCGTCACGAAACTCATGCGTCCCCCCCACTTTCCGGTTCGCTACTCGGACCTCAAGGCCTCGATATTTTACCGCAACGGCTGCCCTGGCCCGTTTTCCATCGGTTCGGTGGACATAACCCCGGTTTCCCTGAGCCACCCCAACGGCGGGTGCGGCTACCGCTTTGAAGAAAACGGACGGCGATTCGTTTTTCTGACGGATAACGAACTGGGCTTTACCCATGAAGGCGGGCGCTCCTACCGGGAGTATGTTGAATTTTGCGAAGGCGCCGATCTGCTGTTCCACGACGGGGAGTTTACCCCGGAGGAATATGCATGCTCCGTGGAATGGGGACACTCTTCCTACATGGACGCCTTGAACCTGGCCATTGACGCGAAAGTCCGCCGCCTGGGGATATTTCACCTGAACCAGGACCGGTCGGATGCGGATATGGACCGGATCATCGAAACCTGCAATGAATACGCCGCCGCCAGGAATGTATCGCTCGAATGCTTTGCAGTGGCTCGCGACATGGCATTTCAGCTATCCCCCGATTTGTAGATAGTGCCCTTGCGCACAATCCCTTGGCATTTCAAGTGCGTTGAGATGGATTTTCATGATGGACAATAAAACAGCCGGGTGGGTGGCGGATGTGCGGTTGACGCCTCCCTCCCTCGATGACAATACTGCGGATATCGACCGGCTGAAAAAAGCCCTTGCCCGGCGCATCGGAGTCGATGACGTCGTAGCGGATCCGGCTGTCCTGAGGGATCTGCCACGGAATCTGAAACATTGGGGATACCGGTGCAGGTGCGTGTATTTTAAAAACGGGGGCTGTTTTCATCTCATCGATGTGCAGGACCCGGATGATCCGAACCCTTTCGCCGGTATCGCCGTGGATCTGGGTACCACCCGGGTGGTTATGGAAATGATCGACCTGGCCGATGGTTCCTCTTTGCTGCAGCATTCGTTTGACAATCCCCAGGTGGATATCGGCCCGGATATCCTGGAGCGGATCCACTTTTCCGATACGCCCGGAGGGCTTGAAAAGCTGCATCGCCTGATCGCCGATGCCATCAGCGACCGGATCGGGCGTATGTGCGAAGAGGCCGGTATACCGCGCAGCCGGGTTTATCTGGTGGCGGTGGCCGGCAATACGGCCATGACCCATCTGTTTGTTAATCTGGATCCCCACGGCATTATCCGGGAGCCGTATATTCCGGCGGCCAATACATTCGGTGCTATCCGCGCTTCCGAGCTGGGCATTGAAATGGGGGCAAACGGCCGGGTTTTCGTGTTTCCCAACGTGGGCAGCTATTTCGGCGGGGATCTGATTGCCGGAGCTGTCCATGCGGGCTTTCATGAGAGTGAAGAAATCTCGATACTCGTTGATGTCGGCACCAATGCGGAGGTTCTTCTGGGAAACCGGGACTGGCTGGTTGCCTGTGCCGGTGCAGCGGGCCCGGCTCTGGAAGGTGGTGTCTCCGAAATCGGCATGACCGCCGGGCCGGGTGTGATCGATACCGTTTCGATCGATCCGGAAACAAAAGCGTTTCATATCAGCACCATTGAAGAGATGCCCCCCCGCGGAATCTGCGGATCCGGGATGATCGATCTGGCGGCCGCCCTGTTTTTATCCGGGATGCTCGATATCCGGGGGCGGCTGGTACCCGAAGCATGCGGGGCGCGCTACGGGGAGAATGACGGGGTCGGTCATGTCGTGCTGGTAAAACAGGAAGACTCCGCAACCGGAGAGGAACTGGTGATCAGTCAGGTGGATATCGACAGCCTCATTCGTTCGAAGGCCGCCATGTATACCATCCTGGAAACCATACTGGGGTACGTGGGCATCGATTTTACGGATATCGGGGTGTTTTACGTGGCCGGGACTTTCGGATCCTTTATAAAACCCCGCTCGGCCATATCCATCGGGATGATTCCGGATCTGACGGAAAATATCTATCAAAGCCTGGGAAACAGCTCCCTCAAAGGGGCCGTGCGGCTTCTTTCGGAAAGAGCCGTCATGGATCAGATCGATTCAATCCGGGACCGGATCACATACCTGGAGCTCAACGTCAACCAGGATTTCATGAACCGGTTTTCCGCCGCGAAATTTCTTCCCCATACGGATAGATCCCGGTTTCCCTCGGTTCAAACGGGCTGAGGCGCGGATATCAAAACAGATGATTTCGTAAAAAGTCGCGATCCGACGGCTTTGTAAAAAGTTCAAGATCAAGGCTTGCGCGATTTCGAAGAATGCAGCGTACTTGGCGTACGTGAAATTCTGAGAAATCGCGCGTAACGCAGATA
>SLPT01000172.1 GCA_007131845.1 Desulfobacteraceae bacterium
CGCAGATACCGGATTTTTAATGAAGCCGTCCGATTTCCTCCGGTTACCAGCATCAGCATCGGACCTGACGACCCTTTGTAGCAGAGAGGCGCAGTGCGGGCAAGGATTTCATGAGATCTTAATTGTCCGGCCGCCCCGTGGCGCCCTGACAGACCTTGACATGCACCTGCCTTTCACTTATTAGGGTATTGAAACGGGTGCCCCGTTTCTGCCAGCGCTGGCGGACGCCTTCGGTACCGCAGGAAATCAAATGAAAAGGACGCACGGATGCCGTCATACACAGTGATCGCCTTTGACTGCGACGGGGTCATGTTCGACACGGAAAACGCCAACCGCTCATATTACAATGATATTCTGGCGTATTTCGGCCGTCAGCCCATGACCGATCAGCAGTTTGCCTATGCACAGATGCAGACCGTTGACGAATCGATCCGGATGCTGTTTCCGGATCCCGGGGAATACGAAAAGGCCCAGGCATACAGGCGGAACAACGGCTATGGCCCCTATATCGGCTACATGGAGATGGAGCCGGACCTGATCGGGCTTCTGGAATGCCTCCGTCCCGGTATCCGAACGGCGGTGGCTACCAATCGTACGGATACCATGAACAGCGTACTCGAGATTCACGGGATTGAAAGCTATTTCGATCGGGTGGTCACAGCGCTTGACGTGAAATACCCCAAGCCGGCCCCCGATGTTCTTACATCCCTGCTGTCTTATTTCGGCGTGGATGCATCCGATATGCTCTATATCGGAGATTCTTCCGTGGATTCGCTTGCCGCCCGGGCGGCCGGTGTACCGTTTGCCGCTTACGGCAATCCGGGCCTGGACGCGGACTACCATATCGAACGCCTCCGGGCGGTCAAGGATATCCTGGAAAAAGGCGGTTTGAGATGAGCGATGATAACAGAATTTACCTGGTAGACGGCAGTGCCTACATCCACCGCGCCTATCATGCTATCCGGAGCCTTTCCACGTCCAGGGGGTTTGCCACCAATGCGGTGTATGGCTTTACCCGGATGCTCATCAAGCTGATCAACGACAAGCAACCCCGGTATGTGGCCATGGTTTTCGACAGTGCCGTGCCGACCTTCCGCCACGAGCTCTACGCCGACTACAAGGCCAACCGGGAAAAGATGCCCGACGATCTGGCCGCCCAGGTTCCTTATATCAAGCAGGTGACCGAGGCGTTTCGCATCCCGGTGATCGAAATGGCGGGCTACGAAGCCGACGATCTGATCGGTACCCTGTCGAAAAAGGCGGAAGCGGCCGGATACGGCGTGGTCATGGTCACCGGGGACAAGGATTTCGTCCAGCTTCTGACCGACAGCGCCGTGATCTGGGACCCCATGAAGGACGTGTGGATCGACAGGCAATCTTTTATAGCGGACAAGCAGATCCACCCGGAGCAGGTGGCGGATGTTATGGGGCTTTCCGGGGACAGCTCGGACAACATCCCCGGCGTGCCCGGCATCGGCCCGAAAACAGCGGAAAAATTGATAACCGTCTACCACAGCATCGATGAACTCTATGATCGCATTGATGAGATGAAGGGCGGAAAGCAGAAGGAAAAGCTTGTCGAAAACCGGGACGGAGCCTTTTTGAGCCGGGATCTGGCGCGGATCGACACGAACGTTCCTGTTGAATTCGATCCGGCATCCCTAAAGCGCGTTCCCCCGGAAAATGCGCGGCTGGCGGTCCTTTTCAAGGAACTGGAGTTTTCGGCGCTCCAGAAGGAATACCCGGTGCAAACGGATCTTTCCGGCAAAGCCTACCGGCTGGTTGCGGACAGGCAAGCCATAGACGATCTGGTCCGAAGGCTCCGGGAGGCCGGCAGGTTTTCCATTGACACGGAAACCACGTCCCTTTCCGCCATGTCGGCGCAGCTCGTGGGCCTTTCTTTTTCCGTTGAGCCGGGAGAGGCGTTCTACGTGGCTTGCGGACACCGGGGAGAGGAAAACCGACAGCTTTCCCCGGATGCCGTGCGCAGTGCTCTCAAGGATTTGCTCGAAGACGGGGGGGCCGAAAAAATCGGCCAGAATATCAAATACGATATGACGGTGCTGAGCCGCCACGGCATCCGTCTGGCCGGGGCGGTGTTCGACACCATGATCGCATCCTACCTGCTGAACCCGGAAAAGCGCTCGCATTCCCTGGAACAGATCGCGCTGGACTACCTGGATCACGCCATGATTTCCTACGCGGATGTCACGGTCGTCAACGGGTCCAAGGTCGAATCCTTTGCCGATGTACCCGTGGATGACGCCGTTGTCTATGCCTGCGAGGACGCCGACGTGACCCTGGCGGCCGCACGCCTGCTGGAGCCGATGGTGGCAGAGGCCGGGCTCCGGCCGCTGTTGGAAACCGTGGAAATGCCGCTCGTTCCGGTTCTATCCCGCATGGAAGAGCGCGGTATCCGCGTGGATACCGCGCGGCTGAGGTCCATGTCGAAGGATCTGGCTTCCGATCTGGATACCATCGAAAACGATATTTACCGGATGGCGGGCGAACGGTTCAACATCAACTCATCTCAGCAGCTCGGGGTTATTTTGTTCGAGAAGCTGGAGCTCCCGCGGCAGAAGAAGACCAAAAAGAAAACCGGGTACTCCACGGATGTGGAGGTGCTGACGACCCTTGCGGCCCGCCACGAACTGCCGGCCGCGATCCTGCGGCACCGGAGTCTTGCCAAGCTCAAATCGACCTACGTGGACGCGCTGGTGGACCTGGTCAACCCGGAAACCGGGAGAGTGCACACGTCCTTCAACCAGACCGTGACCGCCACGGGAAGGCTGTCCAGCTCCAACCCCAACCTGCAGAATATTCCGGTGCGCACGGAGGCGGGCAGGGACGTGCGGCGGGCGTTCGTCCCGGAAACGGGCTGCCGCTTTCTCTCGGCCGACTACTCGCAGATCGAACTCCGGCTTTTGGCCCATTACGCAAACGATGAAAAACTGATCCGGGCCTTTGAAAACGACGAGGATATCCATGCCCGCACCGCGGCCGAGGTTTTCATGGCAAGTCCCGCACTGGTGACCGATGAGCTGCGCCGCCAGGCCAAGACCATTAATTTCGGGATCATCTACGGCATGGGGGCGTATTCCCTGTCCAAAGATCTCGGCATCAGCCAGAAGATGGCCAAAACGTACATCGACAACTATTTCCACCAGTACCGGGGGGTGAAGGAGTATATCGATAAGACCCTGGAATATGCCAGGAATACGGGTATGGTTGCAACGCAGCTCGGAAGGATCCGGCGCCTGCCGGATATCAACAGCAAAAATGCGGGGGTTCGGGCATTTGCCGAGCGAATGGCCATCAACATGCCGATTCAGGGGACGGCGGCTGATCTGCTGAAGCTCGCCATGATCCGGGTGGACCGGCTGCTTGCCGAAAAGGGATTCAAAACGGCGATGCTTCTGACGGTCCACGATGAAATGGTCTTCGAGGTTCCCGAAGAGGAACTCGATGCGGCCGGGAAGTTGATACGGGACACGATGGAGGGCATATGGGCGTTGAAAGTGCCGCTCCGGGTGAACGTGGCGGTGGGTAATAACTGGGCAGAGGCTCACTGACTCTAAAATTGACGGCTTTGTAAAAAGTCCAATATCTGCGTTACGCGCAATTTCTCAGAATTTCACGTACGTCAAGTACGCTGCATTCTTCGAAATTGCGCAAGCCTTGATCTTGAACTTTTTACAAAGCCGTCGGATCGCGACTTTTTACGGGTGCATCAAA
>SLPT01000011.1 GCA_007131845.1 Desulfobacteraceae bacterium
CGGCATACGTGTCGGAATACGACGATCCCAGTGCAATGTGACAGTTGCCGTGCGTTCCGCCGTAGTTCTCGTCAAACAGTGTATTAGCCATGAACCGGTCGATGTTGGAAAAGGAACGATCCGTGAGGGAAAATTCCCCCACCCGCTTTGCCCCCGGATCCATTCCAAGTTGTTTTTCCAGAAATTCGCCGCCGCTTTCCGCCGATGCCTTGATGACTTTGCCTTTTTCAAATTCCACCCGGATGTTTTCGATCCGGTTTCCGCTCCGGTACGACGGTTGATCCGCGTAAAACATGCCGTTTGTGCCCCGCCAGTCAGGCGACATGAACAACTCGAAACTCGGAATGTTGTGACCCGATATTCCGATCCAGCGGCGCTTTTCCCCCTGCCGGACGACCAAATCCACGTTGTCGGACTCCACATGAAGGCTTTTGATCCCTAAGCGGTTGAGGCGGTTCTTGATGGCCGCGGCCTTTCTGTAAATCGACTCCCACTGGCTCACGGGGTCTTCGTTGTCGAGATAGCAGGCGTTGATTACCTGCCCGGTGTATGCCGCAAGGTCCATCCCGGCCTGGTTCGCAAGGGCTTCGGTGGGATACATGGCCAGCGTCCAGGAAAAATCGCCTTCTTCTTCCCGCCGGTCGAGAATGTCGCGCAGAAATTTTCTCGCTTTCAGGGATTTGGCTATGGTCGCGGGATCGATGTGGGAAAGATGGGTGATCGATTCCGGTGCCAGCAGCACGATGCTGCCGTTTATATTGCGGTACAGCTCCTCTTCCCCGGGTGGAATGAAGGTCAATTGCCGGGTTTTTGAATACTCGTAGAATGTTTTTTCCATAAACGAGGTGGACAAAAGGCGTTGAACCGGGTTCCTTCCGGAGACAAGGAGTTTTTCATACAACTTTTCCGCAAGTTTCAAAGCCCCGAGGTCATATCGGATCACCACGGAATCGTTGGTTTTCACTTTTTTCCGGCGGGCTGTTTTAAGCCCCCACAACAGGACGTCCGCGTACCGGTCTATCTGCTTGTCAGTGAACATGTGTATTCTCGCTACTTGTGCGTTTCATCCTTCAGGAAAAGCCCGTGATACTCTTCTTCCGTAAAATGCTTCACCAGAAGGCGGTTGATAAGATTATGGACTTCTTCGAGTTCCTCGTCGGTCATCCGGTTGGCAAGGCGTGAGGCCACTTCATCGTCCGATATCATCTGGAGATAGCAGATGACCGTGTTCTCATCCGTTTTCCGGTCCCATCCGAATCCCAGAAATGCTTCGTATTGTTCCACAAAGGTGTGAGCGTATTTTTTCATTTTCTCCGTCACCAGATAATGGTATTTTAAAGATTGATGCACTCGTCAAGAAAGATTGATGCACTCGTCAAGATCGACTCAAGATCGTCGCTTGCACAATTAAAGAAGAATGCAGTGCGCTTAGCGTACGGAACTATCAGATCCCCTTTATTTTTGCAAGCCGCCCCGAAACCGATTCTTGCGGGACCGCCACTTAAAAAATACATAAATCAATGAAAAGCATTTTTCATTATTTCAAAACAGCCGACGGCCTGTCAATCCGTTATTGCAGCTGGAAGCCCGGGAAAGCGGATGCAGCCGGCAGCGCCGTGCTGCTTTGCGGGCGTTCCGAGTTCATCGAAAAATACCGGGAGACGATAAGCGATCTCACCGGCCGGGGCTTTCATGTCTATATGGCAGACTGGCGCGGGCAGGGCGGGTCCGATCGGCTGATAGGCAATCCGCACAAGGGGCACGTGGGATCGTTTGATGATTATGTTGCGGACCTGGCGCATTTCATGGAGCATATCGTTTCCCCGGATGCACCCCGGCCCCTGGTGATCATTGCGCATTCCATGGGGGCGCATATTGGCCTGCGCTATCTCCATGTGCACCACCAGTCCATAGACCGGGCTGTTTTGATTTCCCCCATGGTCGATATTCATCTTTATCCCGTTCCCCGGGTTGTTATGCGCATTGCGGCCCGTCTTGCCCTATGGCTGGGATACCGGGAATCCTATACCGCAGGCGCCGGGGACTACGTGCCGGGAGCGAAGAAGTTTCAAAACAACCGGCTGACCGGCGACCCGGACCGCTTTTTCGATACCACCGTAAAGCTCTCCGAAAATCCGGATCTTGCAGTGGGCGGGGGCACCTACGGATGGCTTAATGCGGCATTCCGGTCCATTGACGTTCTGGCGGCCCCGGGATACGTTGAGCGGATCACGACGCCCGTTCTCATCGCGTCGAGCACCGATGACCGGGTGGTCAGCCGCACAGCCCAGAAAAAGCTGTGCAGCCGGTTGCAGGACTGCCGCTTTATTGATATTATGCATGCAAAACATGAAATCCTCAGGGAACGCGATCCCGTGCGGGCGCAATTCTGGAAGGCTTTTGACGGTTTTGTCAGAAAACGAAACCCGGCGATTTCAAACGAGCAACCCCAATCAACAGGTGTCATTATGGAAAAAGAAACCGATCAGAATTATGATTACGAGGATGAAAGCCCGCCGAGCCTGTTAAGCGATACCGGCGGCTGGTGGCAAAGCGCTCCCAAAAAACCGATTCTCCTGGGAGGGGCCGGCGCCCTGCTGCTGGTACTGCTGCTGGTACTGGTTTTCTCCCGCGACGGGGACCGGCCGGCCGACAGGCAGGTACAACTGCCTGAATATGATGTCATGGAGCGTATGCAGGGCCGCTTTGAGCGTCTCGAAGAGCGGATCGAGGCGATGGAGATGGAGTTGACCCGCCTGCCGGCTCTGGTTCACCAGGTCGAAAGCATGGAAGCGGGCGGTGATGCCGGAAAGCTCGACCAGCTTGCCTCGCGCATCGACCGGCTGGATGACACTATCCGGAAAATCGGAGAGGAAACCCGGAGCCTGGAAGACGCTCACAAATCATTGGCCCGTAAAGTGGATCAAACGCAAGTCGCCACGGCACCGGAGCCGCGCCGGGATTCTTCCCCTGATTCTTCCCCGGATACAGGAGGCAATGATCGGTATCATGTGGTGCAGCAGGGCGACACCCTGTTCAGTATTGCCCGGAACAACGGCATTCCCCTGGATGAACTGCTCGCTAAGAATGATCTCACCGAGGATTCGGTGATCCGGCCGGGCGACAGGCTGGTGATTGAGCGCTGATTTACGGCCGCATCCCCGCTCAGGAGCACAAAAGGCGCGTGGCGTGTTTGCCGGGGAGACCTGCGGCGTGGATTTTCCTGACCGTATCGGAAACGTCGTAGGCGATGTGGCGGATCTCGATGATTTCCGATTCATTGTCGTAGATAACGTACTTGGCCAGGCAGGAGCCGTCCCTCGGCTGGCCGACGCTTCCGGCGTTGACGATATAGCAAAGATTCGGGTCGAGCGTGAAAACCCGCTCGCTGTTGACAGGCATCCTTTCGATTCTGTCTTCTTTATACACCAGGAGGGCCGGTTCGTGGGTATGGCCGATAAAACAGATCCGTTCGGTCATTTCCGACAGGATCTGAACCATGTCGGCCGAGGCCATTTCAAACAGATAGCTCGTGGGTGAATCCGGGGGAAATCCGTGGACGAAGCGGCAGTTGAAGGCGGTGATATAATCGGGAAGGCTTGCGAGATAGCTTCGTGAGCGATCCGAAAGCCCGGCCATGGTTTTTTCCAAAGACTGCCTTGCGGCCGGGTTGAACCACACCAGATAATCCGGATCTTTCAGTGCCATCTCATGATTGCCGGTTACCGAGGGA
>SLPT01000027.1 GCA_007131845.1 Desulfobacteraceae bacterium
ATTCCATATGAAACGTTTTTTGCAACAGCGGCCGCTGGGCGCCGTACCGGCGATATCTGCTGCTTACATCTTTACATTGCTCTTTATGCTCCTGGCGTCTGGCTTTATCTCCCCTGCCGCTTTTGCCGGAGACGAACGGCCTGAAAGGGATTGGTCGTCGCTTGTAAGACAACCGTGGTCCCTTTGGCCGGAGAAATACCCGTTATTCGACTATAGCGGAGAGAGGTTGCGCGAGCAATGGGACGATCTTCACCTTCGCGACGGCCTGCCGTGGCCGGACAAGCAGTTCGTGATACGGCAGAGCGGCCCGGAGGTTCCCGGGGAGCCGGAAGCGGCCGCCCGGCGTCTGCAGGATGGGTGGCGGCATTTCCACGAGGGGAATTTCCGGGAAGCCCGCCGTATCGGCGACGCGGAGGACCCTGCCGGCAGTTTCCTCTCCTCGCAGGCCTGCCTGGCCCTGGTGCTCCACCGGGTGGACGACAAAGACATTCAGGCCGAAATGCTCCGGAACCTGGCAGGCCAGCTTGAAAAACGGCTGGAAAGGGATTTCATGGAGCCCGCGTATTGGGAGAAAACCGGGCTTGCATTGATATACGGCGAATATTCCCGCCGGATCTCCGCGCTTCAGGCCCGCCGCGAGGGAATTCCGGATCGGATCAGGGATCTGGTGGATTCAGCCCTTGAAGAAAAGCCCGATCTGCCGGTGGCCCTGGGCGTGCTGGGCGCGTTCCATGCTGAAATAGTAGACCGGGTCGGCGGCTTCCTTGGGGGGGTGACCTACGGCGCGAGCCGGGACGATGCCGAACGGAATTTTGAAAAAGCCCTGAAAGTCGATCCGGGGCTTATTCAGGTGCGGGTGGAATATGCCCGCGCGCTGCTGACGCTGCATGGGGATGACCGGGAGGAAGATGCCATGGCCCAGCTTGAAAAGGCCATTGAAACGAAACCGCTGGACGCTCTGGATCTTCTCGGGCAGCTGCGGGGCCGCAGGGTCAAGGCCTCGTGGAAGGAAACCGGCGAAGTGCGATAACATTCCCTACCGAGTGCCCGAACGAAAACCAGGATTTTTCGTCAAGGCGCTACCTACTTTGCGCCGGTATGTTTCAGAAAAAGCCCCGGAAGGACGATCCGGCAGATTTCATCGGTAATGGCTTCCACGTCTTTTACGGCACCGCCTTGTTTTGCCGGTTCCGCAAAATAGTAATAGGCAATACGCAGGGTCGCTCCGATCAGTAGGTTCGCCGTGACCGTCACGTCGATGTCGGACGGGATGTTGTTGTGTTTGATTCCCAGGTTCAGGTCCTTCACGATCAGTTCCAGGATCTGGTTTTCCAGCCGCTTGATCGTATTTTCCATGTCGGGCGGCAGCCCCAAACCCATTCGCAGGAAGATCCGGCTGAGGTAGGGATCGCCGGCAAAAAACTGAAGGGACTGCTGGACCCTGTGCCGGAAGTGTTCCTCCGGGGGAATGGTTTCCAGGTCCATCATTTTTCTTTTAAGGGATACTTCGGAAACCCATCGCTCATAAAAATTTTCCAGCAGGGTGACGAAAATGTCTTTTTTATTGGTAAAATATCGGTAGAATGTCCCCCGGGCGATATTGGCATCCCGGATGATATCCGAAATCTGGGCCTGGTAGTAGCCATGTTCGGCGAACAGCTTTTTTGCGCAGTCGAGGATCTGTTCTTTTCGTTTTTCCCTGTCCATGTTCACCTGCCCTGAGTGGCTGGGTTTGAAAAGGCGTATTGCTGTTTCCGGACAGAATCGGGTATACCGAAACGAAATGCGCGGGCTTGCAATACAGTTCTAATTGGATTACAATTGTAATAGTATCGGCAGGAAAAAAATTCAACCCCCTTCTATCCCTTTTCCAACCACAGGAGAATCGCCATGAAAAAAAGGCTGATCCTGGCGGTCGCCATCCTTTTTTACCCGCTTTCCGCTTCCGGCATGCAGATTCTGACAAAGCCCGAAATGGCAGCCATTTTCGCACGGGCCGGCGTCGCCATCGAGTTCAACGACGTGGTCTTCCGGGACTACCGGGAGGATCTGGAGATTTGGTATCAGCCGTCGGATACGGCGGTGGGTTTCGTCGCCACTGGCGAGCCGTACCAGGTGCTCCACATCAATTCCATCCGGTCGGGCGATCCGGACAGCGACCGGCCGTATGGGTTCTACAGCGAAGAAACAGACCTCAAGGGCAGTTACACGGACCGGTTCGATTACGCAAATGCGGTCGACCCGGTGACCGGCGAGGCGTATTTCGAACCGAGGCCCCTGACCGTTTCCTACGAACAGGATCTTCCGGTGATGGGCCAAATCCTGGACAGCCAGTGGGCCGCAGAGCGCCCCGGCGAAGCCCGCCGTCCGCCCGTGGCCGGTATCGCCTTTGGCCTGCCCACCCTGGAGATATACACGGAGCCGGGCAGCTACGACGCCTTTGACATCCTGATCACAACCGCCGAAAACCCCCTGAACCGGATCGGACGTACCGGTACGCCGGAAGCGCCCCGGGACACGTGGTCCTACGGCACCCTGTATTACAGCGAAGGGGGTGGGGCCATGACCATCCTCAGCGGTCGTATCGAGATTATGCCCCTTGAAACCTACCGTAAAGCACAGCCATCCACCTGATTGAGCAAACGGTTTTTTTGATTATGGCCGGAGCTTTTTTTCATTGGTTTTCCATGGGATATGGAATATAAGGATTTTTTTGATATATATTGCCAATTTCATATTACTCGGAAACACCATGAACTCTCTTTCTCGTAAATACGCATTTCGCACCGCTGTCGTTTTTCTGCTTCTTCTTTTTCCGGTTTTTCTGCCGGATACCGTCTATGCCCGTTTCATAGACAACGGCAATGGCACCGTCACGGATATCAACACTGGCTACATGTGGCAGCGGCATGCCCCGGACGGGCAATACACATTCGACGGCGCCCGTAATTATGCCGGAAGCCTTTCTCTGGCCGGCTACCATGACTGGCGGGTCCCGGATCGCGACGCGCTGCTTTCCATCGTGGATACCCGATGGCATCCCTCCATTGTCAGCGGCTATTTTGAAAACACCCGGTCCGCGAATTACTGGACATCCACTACCGTCGATCCCCTTGCGTCGCCGGACTATGCATACGTGGTAAGTTTCGACACTGGCGTGGACGTGCAGCGAAGCAAAAACGATACCTTTTATGTGCGTGCCGTTCGGGATACCAGCGGCGATTTTTATGACGGCGAATATGACGACGATGACGACCCGCGGGCACATATCAAATGCTTTATCGGATCGTTGTCGGAAGGCGGGCAGCAATAGGGGCTTGTTGGTTCATTTTGTTATATTTTTCGTTTTACTCCGGAATTGATGAACGCGTAAAAAACCACGATTTGGCGGGTTCATCTTTGATGGCAGCCTGACCAACAACCTGCCTGTTTTGCGCTGTGGCAGCGATACGAACAATCCATGCGAGCCACGCGGTGCATATCTGCGCCGTCGCCCCCTCCTCAATCCCCTGTAGTAATTGTCTTTGGCCTTGTTTTTGCAAATCATTTATTTTACCAATAGCCGTCAACTTTGCGAAAGGAACCTGCTGTAGTCCGGCCGGTTGATGATATCACCACAAAGGGGATGAAAATGCTCTCAAAATGTTTTTCCCGAACTGCCTGCCTATCCACGCTGCTGCTTTTTTCCTGCCTGGTTTTGCATCCTGCGGCAGCGGATGAATTTGAG
>SLPT01000326.1 GCA_007131845.1 Desulfobacteraceae bacterium
ATGTTCAGCAGCCTGGCGGCTTCTTTCTTGTTCCAGTTGGTGCTGTGAAGGGCCTGAAGAATCAGTCGGTTTTCAAACTCGTAGGTCATCTGATGAAAGTCGATGGGGGCTCCTGCGGTTTGCGAGGCTTCCGAAAAGGGATTCACTGCGACCGGTCCGTCTGCGTGGTTTGCAGGGGCGGTCTCAGGGCTTGTTTCCTGTTCATTGAGTCGAAGTTCCTTGAACTTTTTCGGCAACGCGTCGATACACACGGTATTCCCGCCGTGAAGAATGCAGATCCGCTGCACGAGATTCTGCAGTTCCCGGACGTTTCCCGGCCAGTGATAGGCCCGCAGCGCATCCAATGCCCTCGGCGTAAAACCCTGGATGGGCATCTGACGTCCCCGGTTGAACATGAGCAGAAACGTCTCGACCAGCGGGTCGATGTCCTCCGGCCGCTCCCGCAGCGGAGGAATGGTAATGGGAATTACGCTCAGCCGGTAGAAAAGATCTTCCCGGAAACTCCCTTCCCGTACCGCTTCATTCAGATTCCGGTTCGTTGCCGCAATGACGCGGATATCGATCTCCCGGGTCTTGACCGACCCGATGGGCTCGAACTCCTGCTCCTGGAGCACCCGGAGAAGCTTGGCCTGCATATTGGGCTTCATGTCTCCTATTTCATCGAGAAACAGGGTCCCCTTGTCGGCGTGTTCCAGCCGCCCCTTCTTGGACCGGGTGGCACCGGTGAACGCACCCTTCTCATACCCGAACAGCTCGCTTTCCAGCAGGTCGTCCGGTATGGCCGCGCAGTTGACCGGAACGAAATTATGCCGGCTTCTTTCCGGGGTCATCTTGTGAATCGCCTGGGCGGCAAGCTCCTTGCCGGTGCCGCTTTCTCCCTTGAGCAGAACGTTGCCGTGATTATTCGCCGTTACGTTCCGGATGATGGAAAACAATTCCTGCATGGCATGGGATTGCCCGATAATCCCTTCAAAACCGTCGCTTTTGCGGGGTTTTGGCGTGTGTTCCAGGCTGGAGGCAAGAAGTTTTTGGTATTCCACCGTGTTTTTGACGACCTCGATGACCTCCTGATAGTCGAAGGGCGTGTTCATATAAAAATAAACGCCAGACTGGAGGGCCTCCACAATATGCTCCCGGCTCCCTAAGGGCATGATCACTACCGGAACCATGGCCGGGATTTTTCCGCACCCTTCCTGGATCAGCGTCAGACCTTCCTTTCCCGGGGGAAACAGGTCGGTGATCAGCACCTTGATATTGCTGGTTTCGCTGATGACGGCCATGGCTTCTGTCGGATTTTTGGCATGAAACAGGGATGCGGCGGTACGGGTGGAAAGAACGTTGTAAAGCCTGCTTTGCGTTGCCTCCTCCGGCTCCACGATCAAAATGGAGATGTTTTTGAGCATTTCGTTTCCGCCCCTGGATAGGAAATAACCGGTTGCACGACGGGTCTTTCGGTCGATAAGAGGCCCTGTCCGCATGAGGGAGCCGTATGGATTCTCCCGGGGTTGTTTAAAGTGTAATGTCAAAATACTGACATCCATCTATATTGTCAAGCAATGTTTTGCAGGAAATATAAGGAAGTTGGGCTGTGCCGGAACCCGGATTCAACAGCCGCATCCGGCGCGATTCGCAAACAAAGCGCCCTTTGAAACAGTCGTTTTTCAATGGATGGCACCTGTTTTGCAATGAGTGTTGACGTGGCACTATTCCTTGGAGGATTTTTATGAACAGGTCGGTTACGGCTATTACCCTATTCATTGCGTGTCTGCTTCTCGCGCCTGCCTACGGCATGGCCGCGCCCGCGCAGTTGCAGTCTATGGACAACATCCGGCAGGACGGTATGAACCGGATTTCGTTCACGTTCGATCGGATCCCTCCTTTTGATGTTGAGCCGTCGGGCCAGCGCATTCGCATTGTCCTGGAAAACGCCGCATTGGCGGAAAGTTTTCGCACCCCGGCAGGGCGTGATCTCTATGAGCCCCTCGTGCAGGTGGTGGCGGACGCCCATGAGCACGACAGCGTAATCGAACTCTATTTCCGCAATTTTCCGGAAAATGTGGACGTAAGCGTCGACCATGCCCGGCAGCGCTTTCATGTGAACGTGTTTTTCCGCCCCGATACCCGCGGTGCCAGACCCGGCATTCTGGATGAGCGGATCGGACGCCTCCGGCCCATTGAGTCGGGTGCGGCCGCACGCCGGGTGATCGAATCGGATTTCGAAGGCCGGTGGATCGAATTTTTCGATGCATTCGAGTGGCCGCCCGATATTTCGCTCCCGGTTTCGTTTTCCCTTCCCGACTACCCGGGGCCTTTTGTGAGCAGCCATGCAGACCGGCTTCCTGAAGATATCTTCGACTACTCCATCCGGAAACTCTGTGAGTTGCTCGAATCCGAACAGGCAGACGCCCTGTCCGGATTTTCCGGTGGGGAATCCGGTGAAGCAGCCGGTAGGTCGGCCAGTGCTGCAGATCCAGAGGTCCGGCTTCTGCCGGCTATGGCGGCGGACATTGTCCGGGCAAAGTGCTTCCTTCACCAGGGCAGGACGCAAAGCGCCATGGACCTGCTCAACGAACCCATAGACGCGGCTGCAGGCCGGATCGACCCGGATGCCGCAGGGTGGCGGGCGTATCTGCACGCATGGGCAATGGCGGCATCCGGAAGGACGCACCGGGCGGCCGAGCTGCTCGAGCGCAGACGAGAGATCATCTCCGGAGCAAACGGGATCGAACCCTGGCATCGCCTACTCCAGGCAGAGGTCGACCTGGCGAACGGCAAGCCGGAGGCGGCCATGGACCGGCTGCGGCTTATAAACGATCCGGACGGCGTTCCGGCGGGCCGCCTCGGACGGATCATCCGCCTTCGCACAGGCGATACCTACTACAGCCGCCGCATGTACGATGAAGCCTTCGATCAGTATGGAAATGTGGCCGATGACCTGCAATTCATGAGCAAATATACCGAGTCGATGGCCAACCTGGCCGGCGTACTCTACCGGAGGCAGGCGTTCGAGGCTGCCGCACGCCATTATGCCCTTTTGTCCGACCGGATCGCGGCCGTCCACCCGGAGCTGCGGGCCCTGGCCGACTACTGGGCCGCCATGGCCCTGTACCGGAACGGAAGTCGCAGCCGCGCTATCGTGTCGTTCTGGGCAATCGAGGCGGAAAATCCCGAAACCGATGGGGCGTATCGGTCGAAGTTGAAGCTGATCGATATGGAGGTGCTGGTCGGATCCAATCCGCCGCTTGATAGTTTAATGGAACAATTCGGGGAGATCGCCCGAAACGGTCCCACGCGCCAGGTTCGGGAGGAGGCATTCTTCAAGAAAACCCTGGCATGCCACCTGGAAGGCGACGACGTGAAAGCGGTGAAGTACCTGGGACGCTTTTTCCGGGATTTCAAGGCGGGCACCCTACAGCCGGAGGCGGCCGCCCTGCTGGTGGAGCTGATGCCGGGCGCAGTCAGCGAAATGGTGGAGGACGGAGCCTTTTTCGAAGCATTGGCACTTGTGGCCAGGCACCGGGAGTTGCTTGCCCAGGCTCGCATTACTTATGATTTTCTTCACCGGCTTGCGGAAAGCTACGTCAACGCGGGATTTCTCGACCATGCCGAAAGGACGTATCTCTATATTCTCGATTTTGAAAAAGATCGGGACCGGCACGAGTCGGTCTTTCTCCCTCTGATCCGGATTTGTTTCCAGCAGGAGAAGTACCGTAAAAC
>SLPT01000192.1 GCA_007131845.1 Desulfobacteraceae bacterium
GGATCTGTCTTGTTTGGATCAAAAGCCACCAATACCTTATAGCTGGAGAGATTGGCCCTGATCTCCTCTATGCCCTCCAGACGGTTCAGGCTGTCCCTGATAATACCCGCACAATGATCCGAGCACATGCCGGGTACGTTCAGCGTGACTTTATTGGACTGTTCGGCTGCTGCTGACGATTTGTCTGTACTCATTTGCCTGTCCCTTTCAACTTATTTTTTGCACCATGCTACTCCCGCCATGATGCTCATCTCTTCGGGGCAAGTTTGCATTATCATGCGACGAGGCAAAACCTTGCCCCCGAACCAAAAGCCAACACAAAACGGACCATCCCGAAAAAAAGAAGCCGACCCGGTTTGGTTTGAATTGATTTTTTTAAGAATCCATTCATGACACCTTCCTTGCATACCGTTTTCAAATAATTGGCGGCCCTTTACGACTTCATAAACGGATAAATCCGGTACTTTCCAATTATGTTTCTTTTTTTTTTAATTGCAAGGTGCCTGTATAACCCCCAGCCCGGAAATGCCCTCGATGACTACACTGCAAACACGCATCACAGAAACGAAAGGTTATTGTGCAAAATTATTTTTGCGCTTCCGATACGGAATCAATGCCATGAAATAATATAATATCATCGACATGTAACAGAAAATGGCAATTTGACATTGATTCTGCCCGGAAATATTTTTCGGAGTCTGAAGCATTTAACTGGTCCCCGGTAATCCAGCTAAAACAAGGGAAAGACATATGGCAAAAGATCCGGTTTGCGGTATGGAGATACACGACGGACTGGCTCAGCAAAGAACCTTGTATATGGGGGAAGAGTATTTTTTCTGCAGCGAGGACTGCAAGGTGAAATTCGAGGGCAATCCGGAAAAATATTCGAATATACCGGAAGATGAAGTCCCGGAAACCCGCAAAGTGGTTGTCATAGGGGCCGGACAGGTGGGGGCGACCATTTGCTATGCCCTTATGATGAGCGGCATTGCTTCCTCCATAGTCCTTGTCGATGTGAACCCCGGCTTGGCCGAGGGTCATGCTATGGACCTGAATCACGGCCTTTCCTTTGTCTCACCGACAAGAATTTTCGCGGGAAATTATTCCGATTGCAAAGGCGCGGATATCGTTGTCGTTACTGCAGGCGCGGGTCAAAAGCCGGGAGAGACACGACTGGACCTTGTTCACAAAAATACGGAAATTTTCAAGGACATCATTCCTAAAATCACTGCATATGAACCGAAAACGCTGCTGATCGTATCCAATCCCGTGGATATTCTGACTTATGTCGCCCTAAAAGTTTCTAATTTTACCATGAATCGGGTCATCGGATCAGGGACCATGCTCGACACGGCACGTTTCAGATTTCTGCTCAGCCGACATTGCCGGGTTGATCCCCGAAACGTTCACGCCTATATTATTGGCGAGCACGGTGATAGCGAGGTGCCCGTCTGGAGCCAGGCCAACATTGCCGGTTTGGCTTTGAAAAAACATTGCCGTGTATGTGAAAGGAATTGTTCGCCCAAGGAAAGAGATGAGATTTTTGGTCAGGTAAAAAACGCGGCATACGAGATTATCCGTCGTAAAGGGCACACCAATTTCGCCATCGCACTTGCCGTCGAGCGAATTGCCGGCAGCATACTGAGAGACGAGAACAGTGTCCTGACAGTATCCACCTTGATCAATAATTATTACGATATATCCGATGTTTGTCTTAGCATCCCCACCATCGTGAACATGAACGGCATTTTAAAGCACATTGATATAAACTTGGATGAGGCTGAGCGGCACAAGCTACGGACTTCTGCACAAACTTTGAAGAAAATTATCGGAGAACTCGATATCTGAGAGAAAAAAGAAGCATGGCAAAATAAATACTCACAAACCGGAGGAGGTGATCCGTCCAAGGGTGGCTCCGGTCAACGTGAAGGCCATGAGATGCATGATGGTGATAACGGGGTAAAATACGGTGATCACTATGCCCACATGGTGGCCAACTTCTTCCGCTTTTAAAGAATTCGTTCACAATGCGGCTATGCTCCTCCAGTATTCTGAATTTCGAGGCGGAGAGGTTATCCGATCTTTAGTTTCAGGTACTGACATCGCCACCCGGGGTCGTAAGCGCCCTGCTCCTGGATTGCCGCATTTGCTCCCGCTGTTCATCGGTAAACACATCATTCATCCGCTTGCGCCTTTCAATGCCCGATTCGATCATATCGGCCTGTTTGCTGCTCATGGCTTCCTGGAATTCCCGGACTTTTGCGGCATCCGGCCGCTCTGCAGCCATCACAATCTATCATGTCAAAGCTGATTTTTTGAGGTAGCTGCTGTTTTAATCTGTTATTATCCGGGTTATGAAAAGACTTGCGGGCGCAAAGGAATCAGAAAACGGGCACCGGGAACCGCTTTTTCGGGTTCGGGGGCTGGAGAAGGTCTATCCCACCGGCGAGGGGCTGGAGGTGCGCGCCCTTGACGGTGTCGATCTGGATCTGTATGACAACGAACTGGTCGTGTTGCTCGGAGCATCGGGGAGCGGCAAATCCACGCTCCTGAACATCATCGGCGGGCTCGACGTGCCGACCAGCGGGACGCTGATTTATCGCGGCACGGATATTACCGGATCGGATGAAAAGGAATTGACGCTGTACCGGCGGGACACGGTCGGGTTCATTTTCCAGTTCTATAATCTCATTCCGAGTCTCACGGCGCGTGAGAATGTCGCCCTGATCACGGAAATAGCCACCGACCCTATGACCCCTGAAGATGCCCTGGCGCTGGTCGACCTTGGACACCGGATGGATCACTTCCCGTCTCAGCTCTCCGGTGGCGAGCAGCAGCGCGTCGCCATCGCCCGCGCCATTGCCAAGCGCCCGGAGGTCCTGTTGTGCGACGAGCCGACCGGCGCCTTGGACCTGAAAACCGGCCGAACCGTCCTCAATGCCATCGAGCATGTCAATCGGGAGATGGGAACGCTTGCCATGATCATTACGCACAACGCCGTTATTTCCGAAATGGCCGACCGGGTCATTTATCTTTCCAGTGGACAAATCACCAGAATCCATCAGAATCGGGAGCGCCGCCCCGTAGATACCCTGGAGTGGTAAATCGCCATGCGCCCTCTGGACCGAAAGCTGTTTCGCGATCTTAGCCAGATGAAAGGCCAGATGGCTGCCGTGGCCATGGTCATGGTATGCGGGTTGGCGGTCATGATCATGGCGCGCAGCCTGATCCTCTCGCTCGAGACGTCACGTGACAGCTATTACGCCAGCCACCGGTTTGCAGATGTGTTCGGTGACCTGACGCGTGCCCCGAACCCCCTGCGGGAACGCTTATCTGAAATTTCCGGCGTGGCAGTGGTTGAAACGCGGGTGACCGGCGCCCTCGTGCTCGATATTCCCGGTATGGCGGAGCCAGCTGACGGCCTGATCGTGTCGCTTCCCGAAGACCGCCTCCAGCAGCTCAACCTGATCTACTTGCGCATGGGGCGTCTGCCGGAGATCGGCAGTCGCAACGAGATCGTCGCCAGCGAGGCGTTCGCCAATGCCCACGGCTTTAGCCCGGGCGATGTGATCGATGCTACCATTTACGGCAGTCGGGAACAGCTGCACATTGTTGGGATCGGAATGTCGCCCGAGTTTGTTTTCGAATCGCGCATCGGGGAAATCATCCCCGATTCCAGGCGGTTCGGTGTATTCTGGA
>SLPT01000308.1 GCA_007131845.1 Desulfobacteraceae bacterium
CCTTCACCGGCGATGTGATCGGCGATCTTTCCGCCCGGGGCGGAAAGATCGAGTCCATTGCGGCAAAAGGCGACATGCAGATCATTCACGCCAGCGCGCCGCTGTCAAAAATGTTCGGATATACAACATCCCTTCGGTCCGCCTCCCAGGGACGGGGGACGTTCACCATGAAATTTTCCCGATTCGATCAGCCATGATTGCGATTCCCGCTCCGCCTCGCGTTCCTGTCGTCTCTGCTGTTTGATCGCGGCGTCTATATCCCTGATCCGCTGCCGGATTTCTTCCTTCTTTTCCGGATCCCGGGTCTCAGACAGCGCCCGGTCGAAATGGAAGGAAGCGGTTTCGAGGCTGCCCCGCATGCGGTGATATCGCCCCAGGGTAAAATGCGCTTCTCCCAGTTCACCGATCCGCCCGAGGCTCTGCCCCAGGAAAAAGAGCGACTCGCGGTGGCGGGGATAGCGGTCGAGCAGTTTCTCAAAGCTCCGGATCGCCTCCGCATAGTCTTCCTTCTCCATCAGGATGCGTCCCAGCGTGAAGATGCCGTCGGTTCCGTAGCGCTCGATGTCGTCGACATCCCGCAGAACCGCCAGCGCCTTTTCATTGTTTCCCGCCAAATGGTGCGCCTGCCCCAGCGCAACCGTGATGACGGGGTCGTCGGGTTTCAGGTTGACCGCCTTTTCAAGCTGCGATACGCCTTTTTCCGGGTTGCCGCCATTTGCAAGGGCCAGGCCGTAGCCGTAGTGCGCGCCCGGATCCTCGGGACGGCTTTTGACAAGGCGTTCCAGTCGGTCCAGTGCGCCTGCCCGCTTTCCGTACAGGGCGATGGTTCTCATACGCATCCTGTCGTATTCATACGTGTTCACGATCTTTGGGTCTTTTCCGGAAAATTTCGTACCGAGTATGGACATGCGTTCGGCTGCGGCGGGGTGGGTTCTCAAATACGTGGGGACTTCATCCTCACTGAACCATTCCCTCGACCGGATGGTCCGAAGCGCGGATAGCATGCCGTATTCATGGTAGCCCGCATCGGACAGGTACTTGAGGCTGAAAAAGTCGGCCTGCAGCTCGTTTTCCCGGCTGTAGGAGAGCATCAGGGTCTGTCCGGCGGCCATGGATCCCATGGAAAGGGCGGTGCCGGCCGCAGGTGCCCCCCCGAGGCCCACAAGAATGCCTGCTATCAGGCCGGCCATGGAAGCAAAGCTTGTGCGTTTCGAACGCTCCACCATGTCCTGCACGTGCCGGAGAGTTACATGGGCGATTTCGTGGGCCATGATGGCCGCCAGTTCATTTTCCGTCTCCAGGGCCTCGATAAGCCCGCTGAAGATGAAAACGTTGCCGCCCGGTCCGGCAAAGGCATTGAATGTGTCTTCCCGGATGACATGAAAGCGGATTTCAAAGGGCTGTGGCGGAATATTGTCTGTCAGCCTGCTCCCGAGCTGATTGATATAGCTGTTAATAACCGGGTCGTCGATTACCTCATAATAGTCATAGACGGCGCTGAGAAATTCATCGGCCAGCTCCCTTTCCTCCCGGATGGACAATGCATCCGCAAAAGGCGCACCTGCTGTTGAAAAAACAAGAATTGCCGATAGCACGGCAATAGCTTTTTTAAAAATTGGCATGGTTCATTACGCGGTTTTCTGGTATAGAAAAATTCGTATAGTCGGGCGATACGATACGGCTTTTCAAACACTATAATAGTGACCGAACGAAAAATCCTGATTTTCGTCAGGCACTATAATAATACCGTATATCCGGTTTATCAATCCCCGAAAGGCCGCCTGCTTTTATTTGCCTGCGGTCGCGGATATTCCGGGGAGCGAAATGCCCCGACTGCACTTTCAGGCTCCTTTTCCTGGCTGACTTTCCCGGATTTTTTCCGGACTCCCACGCCGGCCGTCACCGGGGGCAATGGCTTTTCAAAATGCAAAATCTATGGTAGGGGTGTGATTACTATGACACATATCATCTGCATTGCCAATCAAAAGGGCGGGGTCGGTAAGACGACGACGGCCATCAATCTCTCCGCCGCCCTGTCCGCTGCCGGAAAAAAGATCCTGCTGGTCGACTGCGATTCCCAGGCCAATGCCACCACCGGCATGGGGATCGAAAAGCGGCAGCTGGAGAACACCCTCTACCAGGGATTGATCGGCGCGGTCGATCCATCGGATATCGTGGTCAAAACCGGCATCAAACGATTGTGGATGATTCCGGCGAGGGTGGAGCTGATCGGCTTCGAGTTCGAAATGCTGGAAGCCGATGACCGGGAAAAGATTCTGCGGCGGATGCTGCGCCCCATCAGGGAGCGCTTCGATTATATCATCCTGGATTGTCCCCCGTCGCTCAGCCTGCTGACCATCAATGCCATGGCCGCAGCCGACGGGGTGCTCATTCCGCTTCAAAGCGAATTTTATGCGCTGGAAGGGCTGGGGCAGCTCGTCCAGACCATCAAGCGGATCAAGCACCGGATCAACCCGGACCTGAAGATTGAAGGAATCCTCATGACCATGTTCGACCGCCGCACGAATCTTTCCGGGCAGGTGACCGAAGATGCCGAAAAATATTTTCGGAACCAGGTGTTTAAAACCCGCATCCCCCGGTCCATCCGATTGGCGGAAGCCCCGAGCTACGGAAAGCCGATTTTGGTTTACGATCCGTCATCCGTTGGAGCGAAATGCTACCTGTCTTTGGCCCGGGAAATTCTGAAAGGGCGCAGGGCCGGGTCTCCGGAGGACGTTCCGGTCCGGGCGGCGCAGTAACGGCCGCTTGGTTCAGGTTTAAAAAAATCCGTCTGTGCAGACGAGGTATATCCATGACATCCGATACGCCCGGCAGAAAAAAAAAGCAAACCGGCCTTGGAAAAGGGCTGGATGCGCTGTTTCCCGATATCGGCGGAGATGACGACGGCGGCGGTGCCCCGCGCGATTATTTCGACTGCCGGATCGGCAAGCTCCGGCCCAACCCGTACCAGCCGCGGCGGGAATTTTCCGAAGAGGATATGGCCGAGCTGGCCGAATCGGTCCGGACGCACGGAATTCTTCAGCCCCTTCTTGTGCGGGCCGCCCAAGACGGCGCCTACGAGGTGGTAGCCGGCGAACGTCGCCTGCGGGCCGCCCGTATGGCCGGGCTCGACAGTGTGCCGGTCATCATCCGGAAGGTTCCCGACAAGGAGATGCTGGAATTTTCCATCATCGAAAACATCCAGCGGGAAAACCTCAACGCCATGGAAGAGGCCGAAGCCTACCGGCGGCTGCTCGAAGAGTTCGGCCTGACTCAGGAGAGCGTGGCTGAACGGGTCGGCAAGAGCCGCTCCGCCGTGGCCAATTTCCTGCGCCTGAACCATCTTTTTGACGAGGCCAAGGATGCCCTCCGAAATGATACGATCGCCATGGGTCATGCCCGGGCGCTTCTCGGGGCCGAATCGGCGGCCATCCAGCGAAAGGCCCTGCAAATGGTGGTAAACGGTTCCCTCAGCGTCCGGGAGACGGAAAAGCTCGTCAAGCGGCTCAACGCACAGCGGGAAAAGGAGCCCGAACCGACCCCCGCGAATCCGGACGACATTCATTTCTCCAATATCCAGGAGGATCTTGGCCGGTTTTTCGGCACGAAAGTCCGGATCATGCGGCGGGGAAAAAAGGGGAAGCTGGAGATCGAATTTTACGGAAACGAGGATTTCGACCGGATCCTGTC
>SLPT01000309.1 GCA_007131845.1 Desulfobacteraceae bacterium
ACAAAGAGCGATTCCCGGTAGAGTGGCTTGGGGGTCATTCGATATTTTGCGACATATCGTTCGATGAGTGATACTGTTTTCGGCCAGAGACTGATCATCCGGAACCGATCCCCCTTGCCCAGGATGACCAGGGTCTGTTGCAACGAGTCAAAGTATTCGATTTTCAGTGAAGCCATCTCGCTGGCCCTGGCCCCGGAGTTATAGAGCAGGTGCAACAATGCATAGTCGCGGAATCCTCCCGATTTTTTCAAATCCACGGCTTTAAAAACCGACATGATCTCATCCGGGTATAAAAAGCCAACCAGCGTCCGCTGCATTCGTTTCTGGGGAATGCGCAAGATTTTTTCTGCGACCTGCTGCTTTTCGGGATGTAGGAGCCGGATCATTTTGGCAAAGGACTTTATGGCCGCCAGCCGGTGATTCCTGGTGCGTGTCGAGTTTTGCCGCTCTATTTGCATTCGGTCCAAAAACTCCATGACCAGATGGGGAGTCAAGTGGTCAATGGTGAGCCGGTTGATTCCAATGTCATAGTGTTTGGCGGCAAAGGGAAGCAGGAGGGCAAAGGTCTGGCGATAAGCAGTGATCGTTCTCGGACTGCTGCCCTTGATCCGGAGTAGGTATTGATCAAAGAATTCTTGGATATATGCCTTCATCAGATTACTTTATTTGCCATGAAATGGGTTATGCGCCGGTGGTGATCGGCATCGGCGAGTTTGAGGTATTTGGTGGTATGCTTGTATTCGCTGTGCCCCATATAGACCGCCAGTATGGGCAAGGCATTCTGGGGAGAAAGCCCCCTTTCCTTGACCCGCTTTAACGTGTTGACGGCAAAGGAATGGCGCAGGCTGTGCGGTGTGGGACTGCTTATGATCGTATTGCCAATGCGTTGTCTGGGCTGATCCAGACCGATGTCATTGACAGCAAGGCGGAACATCGTACGAATTTTGTCATCGCAAAGGCTTCTTTCAAAAAGCCCTGCTAAAAGAAAGGAGTTATCGGCACTCGCCAATGCATCTCGAACTGTAAGATAATTATCCATTTCTCTCCAGATATTGGACGGTACTGGGATCAGCCGGTCTTTCTTGAACTTGGTCTTTTCGATATAAAGAGTTTTCTCATCTGCCCGGTACTGATGGCGACACAGGCGAATGGTCTCCGAGATTCTCAGACCGCACCGGGCCATGAGCACAATCGACATATACTGGGAGAAATCCTTTAAAAAATACATCCGGTCCCGGCGCATCAGGCCGGTTGCTGCTTCAAGCAGGCGATCGGTCTCAGATTCGGAGAAGATAAAGGGAATCAAGGCCCATTCCGACAGATACGGAACATCCTTTACTGGATTGTCGCAGTAAATTCCCCGTCGTACCAAGTACTGGAAGAATACCCGACTTGATGCGATGATGCGGTTAGCGCTGCGGGGCTCCATTTTCAGATCGGAGCGCATTTTTAAGAAGAACAAGGGCTTCAGTTTTCCCGGTTTTCTTTTTATCGCCTTTACATATCTGTCAAATTGCTGGAGATAACCACGGGTTGGTTCCATGGAATAACCTAGATTCTGCCGATAGTTGACGTATTCTTCCAAAAGCGGACCGAGAAAGCTGTCAAATCGCATCGTCAAAGAGCACCTCGCGCATGAGTTTGATGTGCACGTGAAGGTATTTGCGGGTGGATTCAATGGTGTCATGCCCCATCATTTCTTTAATTTCATAAATGGATACCCCGGCTTCGAGAAGATTCTGGGCATAGGTGTGGCGCAGTGCGTAAGGAACGGCTGATATATTCGACCGGCGCATGTGTTTCTTAATGCGACGATAATACATTGAACTCGATAGCGGTCGGTGAGGGGAACGCAATGACAGAAAAAGGATCCGATGCTCACTTTTCGGCCTGGCGCCGATCAGGTAGGCAGCGATCATTTTGACAACAATTTCCGGCAGGGGGAGTTTTAGGGGATTATCGCCTTTTCGCTCCCTTATCGTCAGTTCCGCCTTGGTTAAAGAAATATCATCCAGGGTGATGTGGCGTATCTCCCTGGGGCGCAGGCCCAGCGTATAAGCAAGGCAGAGGAGTGCACTGTTCATCAATTCCGAAGGCGTGGCAACCGACAGATCGGTAAACAATGCCTGGATGTCCTGGCGCCTCAAAAATCGAGGCGGCTTGGAGCGCGCGAAATTGGGTGCTCCCACCACCAGCTGGGCCAGATCCTTTTTTAAAATACCTCGCTCATGATGGAGATAGGATAAAAATCCCCGGATAAATGTGCGGTAGAGCCGCCGGGTGGATCGTGCCAGACTGATGTAATGGTGTCCAAAAAAAGCATCGATCTGCTCGATCCGAAGCGACCGCAAACGGATTTTGCGGTCGCTCAGATAGTGGTTAAACCGCGCAAGAACCGATCTGATCATCTTGACCTGCTTGTCGCAAGGCCCCAGGCGCATATCATACCATCTCAAATATTCTTCATAAGGTTTGGGCAGCGGCAATGAGCTTTTTTTCCTCATTTTACGATTTCCTCGGCAGTTCCAGAACTTGGAATAAAGTACCGTCAAAGGCGATAAGATCCTTTTCGATCAGGGATTGGCGCGCTTGGCTGTAGGTATCAGTGCGAATGTTGAGCAATGCGCAAATCGTGCGGTCGCTGTAATACGACAGACCATTTCTGTCGGAAGCAAGAACAAGAAAGAAGTAGAGCAACAGTTCTGCCGGGGATAAAAGGTTGATAAACCCTTCATTTAAGAACCGGTGGGGAATAAAGGAAAATCCGCCGGAGATGCGGCGAACCCGCTCCGGCCGTAAAATTCGTTTCTGGACCATGGGTCACCTCCTGTTCGACCTATTACCATGTCCATTTCGGTTTTGTCCTCGCGTCTGTCTTTGCAATCATCTGAAGGTTCCCGGTATTTGGTGGAAATAAATTTTTACCGCGTCTGTCTTTGCAATCACCGGAACCAGCCAAAAAGGGCCGGAAAGCAATAATGGTGGGACTTTTCTCGCGTCTGTCTTTGCAATCACAGTCACCTTTGGCGTCGGCCCAGCATTATTGCGACATCGATTACGGATTTTTTGCAGTGCCCGATTTTTCCGGGTTTGTTCAGGATTTTTTTGCCGGTAGTCTTTCCAGTAGTTCGGATTATTCGCCAACCACTTTTTCTGGCTGATCTTGCGGCCTTGTTGGAAATCCGGACTGATCCGCCGTTGTTCTCTTTCCCATTGAGCTTTTCGGGCACGCTGGCAGGCGTTACGAGAGCAGAAGTTCTGATCCCGATTCCTGGGGGTAAAAGAGGTGCCACAGCTCACACAAGGTACGGTGTCACACATTCCTCCATTCTCCCTTGTTTCTGAGGTGAATTAGATGGAGGAATTATATTGTTTTATATGTTGGATTAGGGAATTAAATGGAATAAGAGAATAAAATGGCGGGCAATTTCCAGTTGCCGGCTGGAATTGTTTCCGGTAATTTTGTGGGGGAATTAAATTTCTATCAACATAATCCAACTGACGACATAACTTGCCACATTCCGCTCCCGGGAAAAAACGATTTCCTTCAACATTGAAATCGTCAATGTGCACCGGTGTTGCCCTGTTGTATCCGATAAACAGGTCTCTGTATTCATCCAAAAGCTGTCTTTTTTCCAAGCATCCGTCCATGTAAGAATGGTGACCGGCCCGGACGGGGAAC
>SLPT01000207.1 GCA_007131845.1 Desulfobacteraceae bacterium
CAAAGACGATGCCAGCGGGCGCAGCCACTCCGGAAACCCCAACGGGTTGATATTAGCCGAAAAATCGAGGATCTCTTCCGGGCGGCGGCCGGAGGCGGCGGCCAGCCGGGTCAGATTGCCGCCGTGCCGGTTGTGCGGGTCGGTGATCATAGTTATTGGGCTTCTTTCGGGTTGGCATTGACGATGCCAACTTCGTCAAAGGTCTTGATTTCGGATAGGATACGGGTTGCAGCATCCATCAGTTCCATGGCCATGGCAGCTCCGGTTCCTTCTCCCAGGCGGAATCCCAGGTCCAGAAGCGGGCGGAGGCCTAAGCGCTCGTGCATATACCGGTGGCCGATTTCCTCGGAGCGGTGCCCGGCAAACAGATACGCCCGGGCTGCGGGCGCCAGTTCGCAGGCGATCAGCGCGCCGGCGGTGGAAATCAGCCCGTCGCAGACCACGGGAACACCCCGTGCGGCAGCGCCGATGACCAGGCCCCCCAGGGCGCCGATCTCGAAACCGCCGACCCTGGCAAGAACGCCCACGGGATCACCGGGATCCGGGGCGTTGACTGAGATTCCTTTTTCGATTGCCCGGATTTTGCGCTGCAGGCCCTCGTCATCCACGCCTGTGCCGCGGCCTGTCAGCTCCGGAACCGGGAGTCCGGAGTAGACGGCTATAATGGCTGAAGAAGGCGTGGTGTTTCCGATTCCCATATCGCCTGTGCCGATCAGGTCCACGCGGCCTTCGGCAAACAGTTCATCCACGATGGCGATGCCGGCTTCCAGGGAGGCGATGGCTTCACCCCGGGTCATGGCAGGGCCTTTGGTGAAGTTAGCGGTGCCGCGGCCGATTTTTTTATGAAAGATGGGCAGTTCCGGTTCAAAGTCGTGGGCCACGCCGATGTCGGCCGCCCGGACTTCCGCACCGGCATGCCGCGCCAGCACGTTGATGGCCGCACCGCCGTCCACGAAATTGTATACCATCTGCGGGGTGACTTCCCGGGGAAAGCGGCTGACCCCTTCTTCCACCACGCCGTGGTCGCCCGCGCAGGTGACGATCACCTTGCGCGAAAGACGGACATCGATTGTGCCGGCAATGGCTGCAAGTTGTGAGGAAAGCGGTTCCATCGTTCCAAGGCTTCCGGCGGGCCTTGCCTGGTTTCCCAGGCGCTGTTCGGCTTTTGCTTTGATCGTTTCATCCGGAGAGCCGATTGCCCGGATTCGTTCGTCGAGCACTGTCATGGTCTGTTTCCTTTCGGCAAAGGGGGATTGGATTATTTAAGGCGAAGAGGGATTCCGCAGGAAACCAGATACACCGAATCCGCCCGCATCGCCGTTTTCCGGTTCAAAAACCCCGCAAGATCCCGAAACAGCCGTGAAACAGGATCCGGAGGGACCAGTCCCAGGCCCACTTCGTTGGTCACCAGCACAAGATCGCACGGCGGCGCGTCAAGCGCTTCGAAAAACGCGGTGATGGCGGGTGCGTCTTCCCGGTCCGCGCCCTGGTGGTGCATGAGGTTTCCCAGCCAGACGGTCATGCAGTCGATAACAGCCACACCTTGTCCTTCCGGCAGGCTTCGGATTGCGCCGGCCAGGTCCAGCGGTTCTTCGATGGTCGAAAAGCGCTGCTGTCTTTCTTCCCTGTGCCGCCGGATGCGCGATTCGAATTCGGGGTCCATGGCCTGGGCCGTTGCAATGAAAAGGCGCGTGTCATATCCCTCTGCAAGTTCCAGGGCCAAGGCGCTTTTTCCGCTTCGGGCCCCGCCCGTGACCAGAGTGATGACGGGGGCTGTGGTGTCTGTTCGGTTCATAGGGCGTTTTCCAAAACATCCAGCGATGTTTTCAGGTCCTTTTGGCTGAAGATTTCAAGGGTCAGCACCCGCGGCGTATCCGTATCCGCCTGCAGGGCGGAAAGGATCCGGTGCAGCAAGCCGTGGTCCAGATGCCCGATATCGACATGGTCGCGCCCTGCCTCGTTGACCCCGTGGAGATGGATGATCCGGGTATGGCCGAGCCATGCCTCCAGGTCGGCATCCACATTCCGGCCGGTCAGCAGGAGGTGCCCGATATCCATGCACACCGAGCAGTGTTTTTCCCGCACCAGGGGAAATACATGGGAAAAATCGTAGGACAGGGTTTCCACGCACAATCGAGCCGCATCGGTGCGGGCGGCCAGCTCGTCAATGGTTTTTGCGCATTGGGCAATCCAGTGCTCCCATTTCCCGGGATTCTCCGCCGGGCTGCCTTCGGGTGGATCGTTTAAATGAACGACCCACCCGAAGGGAACAAGCGGCTCCATGCGGTCCATGACCCGAAGCCATTTTTCCGCGCTGCGCTTTCTTTCGGCATCGGTCTCCGCACCGGGGTATGCATCCAGCGGCAGGTGAACCGTAACGGTCATTTGCGCGTCTTTCAGGATGCGATCCATTTCCCCGACGTCCGCGGGGTCGGGCAGGTTGGAGAATTCGTCCGACTCGAAGAGCACCAGCTCGACATCTTCGACGATGTCCTTCAGGTAGTGCAGGTTCGGAAGGATATCATCCGGGATGATATAGGACGTCGTGCCGATGCGGCAGGCCGTGTTCGTTTTTCGCCAGGTTTTTCGGAAATGTTCCATTGGGTTCCTTACAGTAAGAGGATGCACATTGTGCACAGTACAACCGTTTCCGTGATTTCGGTCAGCGCGCCCAGCGTATCCCCGGTTATGCCGCCGATTTTCTTCATGCAGAGACTATTGAATCCGAATGCCGCGGCAATGGCTGCAAGAAGGCCCGCGATCCCGGCAATGCCACCGACGGCCGCGGCCAGCAGCAGGCCGGAAATGGCCGCGATCGCCATGTGATGGGGGGCGCGCTCGGACAGGAACACGGACGCAAGGCCGCCTTCCTTTCTTGCATAGGGAGCTATTCCCATGGTGATCACCTGGGCCGATCGGGCGACCACGGCGGCAACGATCAGTGCCCGGAATCCGTCTCCCGGCCCGATCACGGACAGGGCGGACCACTTCAGCCCCAGCACGGCGATCAGGCCGATCACGCCCATGGTGCCGATCCGGCTGTCCCGCATGATCTCCAGGACCTGCTCGCGCGGCCGGGCGCTCCAGAAACCGTCGGCGGTGTCGGCCACGCCGTCGGCATGGAAAAAACCGTTGAAACCGGAAAGCGCCAGCACCGCCATCAATCCGGCCATCATGGCCGGAAATCCAAGGCCGTGGGCTGCCAGGAAAACCAATCCGGCACCGGCCCCGCAAACGAATCCCGCCGCGGGAAACCATGGAAGCGAATGTTTCATATCCGCTTCGGAAACCGCCGCCGGTATGGGGAGGATGGTTAAAAACTGAAGCGCCGCCGCCAGCGGCCGGAAGTCCGGGATCAAACTGTTGTTTTTCATCTGAGCGCCAGGTCCTTTCATGTTCAGGACAAAAAAAACCCGGCAATCCTTTCCGGAAAGCCGGGACCCGCACCATTTTGCCGCAATTGTTTTTAAGATGCCCGGCAGCCGGAAAATCCGGCGTGAGGCCTTACAAAAACAGCGTGATTCCATCCCCGCATGCATTTCCGCGGCATGGAGGGATATGAAAAAGACGTCTTCTGGCTCTTGGGTCATCCTACTCTCCCCGCCTTCCCGACCCGGGATTTCCGGGCAGTGGCCATGTGGGGATTTCGTCGCCAATTACAGCGGCGGGTCCGCC
>SLPT01000409.1 GCA_007131845.1 Desulfobacteraceae bacterium
CTGTTTGAAAAACTGAGTAATTTCCGACAGGATCCATAGAAGGGACAGGTTCCGGTCTTTTTACGAGTGCATCAAAAATTCGGTTGCCGGAACCCGTCCGAAAAGATATAGTGCCGTCATGCAGCACCCGTCCGCTTACAACACCCCCATTCATGAGGGATACGCCGGCCCCGCCGCGCCGCATACTTCCGAAACGGAAACCTTTCGCGGAATCGTGGACCGCGTCACCTATCACAACGAGGAAACCGGGTACAGCGTCCTGCGCGTAGCCCCCAGGGAAAACCCCGGACACCAGGAAACGGTTATTGTCCACCAGATGCGGGTTTTTGCCGGAGCTACCCTGAAATTCTCCGGTTATTGGACCAATCACCCCAAACACGGCCGTCAATTCCGGGCGGTATCCGCCGTCGAATTGCAGCCTGCATCCATTGCCGCCCTGGAAAAATACCTGGGCTCCGGGCTGATCCGCGGCGTGGGGCCCAAAACCGCGAAGAAAATTGTCCGCCACTTCGGGGAAAACACCCTGGACATTTTTGAAAACAGCATCGCCAAACTGACAGAAGTTCCCGGGATAGCAGAAAAAAAACTCCGGATCATCAGCGATGCATGGGCGGAGCACCGAGCCGTCAGCAACGTGATGATGTTTTTGCAGTCCCACGGTATATCCACCCTGTTTGCCGTGCGCATCTACAAGCTCTACGGGGACGAGGCCATCGAAACCGTCCGCAGCAACCCCTACCGACTGGCGGACGATTTCTACGGGATCGGCTTTTTTTCTGCGGACAAGGTGGCCATGAGCATGGGACTCGCCGCCGACAGCGATGAACGGATCATGGCCGGAATCCGGCATGTTTTGGCCGCCGGCCGCCAGTTCGGCCACTGCTACCTGACGGCTGAGCAGCTCGAAACCCGGACGTCGCAGCTTCTGGAACTGGATATCAGCGGCCGCATCGATTCGATTCTAACCTTCATGGAAAAGGAAAGCCTTCTCAAGGTCCGGATGCTGCCGGACCCAGGCGGCGCTACAGCGGCGTGCTACTATGCGAAGTCCCTCTACTATGACGAGATTCTCGTCTCGCGGAAAATCGCGCAGATGAACCGGCCGTTTCCCGTGGATGCAAGCCGGGTCAAACGATGGCTGGACAACTATTGCCGGGCTGGCCGGATGTCATTGAGCGAAGAGCAGGAACAGGCTATCGGGCAAATCGTTTCCAGGGGGTTTTCGGTCCTCACGGGCGGGCCGGGGTGCGGAAAGACCACGGCAACCCGCGTTTTGGTAAAACTCATAGAGGCAATGGGAAAAAAGGTAACCCTGGCCGCCCCCACCGGCCGGGCCGCCCAGCGAATGACGGACGTTATCGGGCGCAGGGCCGCGACCATCCACCGGCTCCTGAAGTGGAAGGGAGGGAGCTTCCAAAAAAACGAACAATCACCGCTTAGCTCGGATTTCCTGGTGGTGGACGAATGTTCGATGCTCGACATTTCACTTGCCGCATCCCTTCTGCGTGCAGTGCCAGACACCTGCCAGGTGCTGTTTATCGGCGACGCGGACCAGCTTCCCTCGGTAGGCCCCGGCAATGTGCTTAACGACATCATCGCCTCGCAGGCCGTTGTCTGCATCCGCCTGACAACCGTTTTCCGGCAGGCCGGCGAATCGCTCATCATCCGGCACGCCCATAAGATCAATGGGGGAGAGGTCCCGCGAATCGACTCCCCCTTCCGGAAACCCGGGATCTGGCGGGAAAAAGACGACTGCCTCTTTATCGACTCGGAAGAGGCAACGGTGGAGCAGGTCCAGTTTATTACAAAAGTCCGGCGTGCCCTTCAGGAGCATATGCCAGACGATCAAATGGCGCCGGATGCGGACGGTGATCCGTATACGTTCGGGGTCGATGAAGCCGACGCAGCGGTAGCCGGTATCCATATTCCCGAAAAGTTCGCTCATGTCCGTATCGATGATATCCTGGCAGCCGGCACCCGCGCGGAAGAGCTTTTGGCCATGATGAAAACCGTCCATCCCTGGTCGAGCCTTCATTACGGGCTGTCGGCCGTGGATGTGGTCGATAATCTCTACCGGGAATGGATCCCCCGCTATTACGGAAATACCTGCGAAATCCAGATCCTTTCCCCCATGACACGGGGGAGCCTGGGCACTTTGAGTTTGAACCGGATGATCCAGGAACGGGCCAATCCGCAGGCCGCCGGAAGGAGACAGATAAGCGTGGGTGATCGAATCTTCCGGGAGGGCGACCGCGTGATCCACAAAAGGAACAATTACGATCTGGGCGTCTTCAACGGCGACATCGGTGTGATCGACCGGATCGATCCCCTGGCGATGACGGCCGTGGTGTTGTTTTTACCCGACCGGCGAAGCGTCACCTACCAGCGGGAAAATCTTCTGGAACTGGATCTGGCCTATGCCGTCACCATCCACAAATCCCAGGGAAGCGAATTCGAGGCCGTGATCATCCCTTTGCTCACCCAGCACTACAAAATGCTTTACAGAAATCTCGTCTACACGGGGCTGACCCGCGCAAAACGGCTTGCGGTTTTTGTCGGCACGCGTCGGGCGCTGGCCATGGCGGTGAAAAACGAAGACACGAGCCTCCGGCAGACCGCGCTTTCCCGGCTTCTCCGGGAGGAGCCGGAGCAGGCGCGGTTGGACAGGACAGAAATAACGACGGAACAGGAGGGCCTCTTTGACGACTTTACCCCGTGACAGTGACCTAAACCGAGCTTAAGGGGAATGCATACCATGAGAGTCATCGATTCCCACGCCCACTGCGGCATACAGGAGCCATACCCGCCACAGGCCTTTGAAGATTACCTGGCGGCCATACGGAAAAGCCCCATATCGGGCGTAGCCTTATTCCCGCCGGTAGCGGAGATTTATGACCGCCATGACCCGTTTTTCACGGATACGCCGTCGTGGCGCGAAAGCCGGAAAACCGCAAACCACTATCTCACCACCCTTAAAAACCGGGAAATCGACGTATTCCCCTATTTCTTTATCTGGAACGATTTTGCCGTGGATCAGCTTTCCGACAATCATTACGGCATCAAGTGGCACCGCCATGATGACGAGCCCCGTTACAACTACGACGATCCCGCATGCCAGGCAGCCGTACAAGCCATCCGGAAAAGAAACCTGCCGGTGGTCCTGGAGGAGGAATTGGAAAATACGATTCGGTTTGTTGAAACCATTGCTCCCGGACTCACCGTCATTATTCCGCATCTTGGCATGTTAAACGGGGGGTATCATCGCCTGGCATCCGCCGGAATCTGGGAGAATCCGAACGTATGGGCGGACACAGCCCTTGCGCCCGCACGGGATATCACAGAATATATCGATCAATACGGGCACCACCGCCTTTTGTTCGGATCGGACTTCCCTTTCGGACATCCGCCTTCCGAGCTTTCCAAAATCCGCCGTCTTTCCCTTGCCGATACGGAAATGAAAGATATCTTTGCAAACAACCTGATGCGGCTCTACGAGCAAATACAACGGGGCATATGAAAGAAAAACCATCCTACCAGGAGCTGGAGCGGCAAGTCCGGATGCTGGATGCCGAAAACCGACGGCTGAAAGAATCCGAACGGGAATGTACGGCCAACGAAGCCCGCCTGCAAAGCCTGCTCGAAATTTTCCAGCACCCGGCC
>SLPT01000210.1 GCA_007131845.1 Desulfobacteraceae bacterium
CATCCTCGGCCAGCTTCCAGAACTCCTCCTTGGTGGGGGTGCCTTCGCCCATGAAGGTTTTTTCGCACTCGAAGCGCTTGTTTTCTTCGGTCATTTCGAATTTTTCGGTGACCTTCATGGTTCCCATGATTTCATCGAGTTCCGGGGAGTACAGGGCGATTTCATCGCCTTCCTTGATGGCGTCGGCTTCTTCCTTGCTTGCCGACAGCGTGACGGGAACGGGCCAGAAGGTGCCGTCCGCCAGCAGGTAGTTGTTGCACACGCCTTCCCAGTCGGCTTTGGTCATGAAACCATCCAGCGGGGAAAATCCGCCGGTGCCGAGCATGATCAGGTCGCCCTGCTCGCGGGGGGTCATGGTGATCTTGGTAAGGCCTGCCGCCTTTTTCTTTTCGGCTTCCAGTTCGGCGCCTTCGAGCATGCGGTTGATGAGCCCTTTGCCGCCATGGGGTGGAATCAGTTGAGACATGCTTGCTTCTCCTTTTTCGTCAGGTTATTATTTTCTTTCCAGAACTATTGCAGACTTATGTGTATCGGTTTCCGGGTTGTCTCTTCCGGATGGGTATTTTTTTTGTCTTGTGGTTGGTGATGATCTTGAGGGTGTCCTCAGGTTCTTCCGGGAATAATTCCGCCCAAACTGTATTTTTAGCCTGTCTGAGTTGGATTGCTGCCAGTTAAGGAGAAAAAAGCGAGAACTGAAAAAATAACAGTCTCCCATCTTCTGTTCAGCTTAAGACTCCCTTTTTAGTAAGGAACATGAATTTTGTCAAGCGGAAAAGGATTAGCATCCCCCATTATCCATAGGATTTGGTCATTTTTATAGCTCGGATACCGGGGGTATATCTGTTTTGGTTATATCGGGCGGCATTTCAGTCACAGGATGCGCTTCCTTCGTCAGCACGCCCTGTACCCGGGTTGAAACACCCGGTATTTCATGGCGGTTACGGCAGCCAGGAACTATAAAACGAACCGATTGTCCTTGAATGAACATTGGGGGCTTGAGTTACCGCGCAAATCGGAAGCGTCCTTCCTCGCGCGCCGCATCCAGGGCCGCCCGGTAGTCCGCGGCGGACAGGGGGCGGGAAAGCTCCGGAACCGTATGCACCGTGCCTGCCGGCCGGTACTGGGACATAACATTGACATAGGTGTTTTCTGAAATGTGTCCGGCAATAAAGCGCATCACCTGCCGGGTTCCGGCAAGGCCGCCCGGAAGGACCAGGTGTCTTACGATCAGTCCGCGTCGGGCCAGCCCGTCGTCGCCGATGACGAGATCCCCCACCTGCCGGTGCATTTCTGCAAGCGCGCGCCGGGCGATTTCCGGATAATCCGGTGCGTTGCAGGTTGACTCCGCCACGGTTTCATCCCAGAACTTGAAGTCCGGCATGTAGATGTCGACCACTCCTTCGAGAAGCTCAAGGGTTTCAAGGGAGTCGTACCCGCCACTGTTGTATACTAGGGGAAGGCGCAGCCCATCGGCTGCGGCCTTTTCCACGGCACTGAGAATCTGTGGAACCACGTGGGAAGGGGTAACGAAGTTGATGTTGTGGCATCCCCTTTCCTGGAGGGCCAGCATCATCCGGGCCAGTTGTGTATCCGTTGTGTCCTCGCCATAACCCTGGTGGCTGATGTCCCAGTTCTGGCAGAAGATACACATCAGGTTGCAGTGGGTGAAAAAAAGGGTCCCCGAGCCATTCCTGCCCACAAGAGGCGGCTCTTCGCCGAAATGGGCATGTATGGAAGATACCCGGGCGTTTCTCCCGGTCATGCAGATGCCGGTTTCACCCTGGATGCGGTTGACGCCGCATTTTCGGGGGCACAGGGTGCAGTGTTCGAGGGCGGATATCGCGCGGCGAACCTTGTCTTTCAGTTCGCCCGATTCGAGGCTATGCACGTATGACGGTACGAAAGATGGGTTCATACGGCGTTGTGTCCTGCAACTCCTGGTTTGAAATGGCTTTCCGAGTGGCACGTTACTCGTATCGCCGGAAATGAAATTGTAATGGCATTGATCCGATTTTCTGTCAAGGTATAACGTCCGTATACTGCTTTCCTTTGAGAATGCCGGATCTGGTTTTCCTTCCCGCAAAATTGGTGTTATGTTTACGGTTGACGACTTCGTAAAAAATCCAATATCTGCGTTACGCGCAATTTCTCAGAATTTCACGTACGCCAAATACGCTGCATTCTTCGAAATTGCGCAAGCCTTGATCTTGAACTTTTTACAAAGCCGTCGGATCGCGACTTTTTAAGAGTTCATCACGGTTGGTAATCAATCTCTTACAATAGTGGCCGAACGAAAACCAGGATTTTTCGTCAAGGTCAAGGACGGTCGAAAATTTTAACCCCAGGAATACTTTGCGTATTTTGAGGATTAAAATTTGAGCCGGACGCAGAGATTGACGAAAAAGACGGTTTTCGTTCAGCCACTACAATATATAAATATGGATGATGCAGTATGGGCTTTTGCAGCGCGTGCAACACCCAACACAATGCGGGTTTCGTGTCCACCCGGCTAATGGGGACGGACGGCGTGTCCCTGGAGGCGGAAAAGTGGGCCGATGTTCTGAAGACCCACGGGTTTACCGCCTATTATTTCGCCGGGGAGCTGGACCGGCCAGCAGGACGCTCCTACCCGGCGCCGCTTGCCCATTTCCGGCATCCGGAGATCAAACATATCTATGACAACGTTTTTGACGTCCGCCACAGGGCTCGGTATATCACCGAAGCGATCCATGATCTGAAAAACCGTCTGAAGGAGCAGCTCTATGATTTTTTAAAAACCTGCAACATCGACCTGCTGGTTCTTGAAAATATCCTTGCCATACCGCTCAATATCCCCTTAGGCCTGGCCGTAACCGAGATCCTTTGCGAAACGGACATGCCGGCCATCGCCCACCACCACGATTTTTTCTGGGAGCGGGAAAGGTTTCTGGTCAACGCCGTAAGCGATTGCCTGCAGATGGCATTCCCGCCGCACCTGCCCCGGATGGAGCACGTGGTCATCTCGACCGCCGCCTGCAACCAACTCGGGTTTCGGACGGGGATATCCGCCAGTGTAATTCCCAATGTCATGGATTTTGAAAACCCTCCCATGCTTGTTGAAGGCGACGACTACGGCGCCGACGTTCGGGATGCACTGGGCATTCTGCCGGATGAGCTGTTTGTTTTGCAGCCGACCCGGGTGGTCAGGCGAAAGGGCATCGAACATGCCATCGAAGTGGTCTCCCGGCTTGATATGAAGGCCAGTCTGGTCATTTCCCATGCCTCCGGCGACGAGGGATATGACTATGAGCAACGGATCCGGGAATATTCGGATCTGATGGGCGTAAAGACGGTGTTCGTATCCGAGGTGATCAGCGATAACCGCGGAAAAACGGATGACGGCAGAAAAGTATACACCCTGGACGACATCTATCCCCATGCGGACCTGGTAACCTATCCCTCCAATTTTGAAGGCTTCGGCAATGCATTTCTGGAAGCCGTCTATTTCAAAAAGCCGATAGTGGTCAACACGTATTCCATCTACACCGTCGATATCAAGCCAAAGGGCTTTTCCGTGATCGAGCTGGATGGATACGTCACCGGCCGGGCAGTAGAGGAAACGCGGCGTGTTATCTTGGACAAGGACCTTTGCCGCCGCATGGTGGATCACAATTA
>SLPT01000314.1 GCA_007131845.1 Desulfobacteraceae bacterium
ACGGGGTCTTTTTCACCGCGCCGTTTTGCTGTTTGATCAGAAGCGAAATTTTCTTTTCGGTCTCATCGAGCTTTTCAAAGCACGCTTTAGAAAGATTCATGCCTTCCTCGAATCGTTTGAGCGCTTTTTCCAGGGACAGGCTGCCGCCTTCCAGCTCTTCCACGATTTTTTCAAGCTGCGCCATGTTTTCTTCAAAGGTTTTTTTCGCCATGTTCTGACCCCTTTACTCTTTATTGTCTTCTCCCGGTTTTTCTTCCACCCGGCAGGTCATGCTTCCTTTGGAAACGATAACTTCCACGCAATGTCCGACTTCCACCTGGTCGGTGGAGGTCACCACATCCTGTCCGGGTATGCGACGAACAATGCTGTAACCCCTTTTCAGGACGGATTTCGGGTCAAGTGCGGCAACGCGTGCACAGAGTCCCTCGGCCCGGGAACGCTTGAGCCGGATGATGGACTGCATGAATGTTTCCAGGCGGCTTTGGAGCCTTTCGACCCGTTCCCGCCCCCGTTCGACGGAGCGGGAGGGTGATGCGGCCCGTAGCCGGCCGTCAAGCCACATTATCTGCTGCTTTTTAATTGACGCCTGATTTTTTGCCGCATTGATCAACCGGGCGGACTGGTCATCCAGGCGAAGCATCATGTCGTCCAAACGGCGCCGGGGATGCACAAGCCGCCGGGACAGTTTTTCCGCTTTGAGCCGTTCATCGGCCACCATGCGCATCATCCGGGAGGAAATACGCCGGGTAAGAACCTGAAGCGTGTATTTCAGATCGGTTTTGACGGGCACACATAGTTCTGCGGCCGCGGACGGCGTGGGTGCACGAAGGTCTGAAACAAAATCGGCGATGGTGAAATCGGTTTCATGACCGACGGCGGACACCACCGGTTTTTCCGATGCAAAAATTGTGCGGGCGACTGCCTCGTCATTGAAGGCGGCCAGGTCTTCAAGCGATCCGCCGCCGCGCGCGACGATGATCACATCCGCCTCGCTTTGTTCGTTGGCGAGCCGCAGCGCGGTGACGATATCTTCCACAGCGCCGTCTCCCTGGACCTTTACCGGCAGGATATCAATGGGCATATCCGGAAACCGCCTGTGAATGATCCGGATGATGTCATGAACAACCGCTCCCGTGGGGGAGCTGATCACGGCGATCCTGGTCGGAATGAAGGGAAGGGGGCGCTTGTGTTCGGCATCGAAGAGGCCTTCTGCGGAAAGTTTTTTCTTGAGCTGCTCGAATGCGGCCTGAAGCGCGCCAGCCCCGGCGGGTTCGAGGTATTCGAAAATAAGCTGGTAGGACCCCCGCGGCGGATACACGCTGATGCGCCCGAAGCCGGTAATCGACATGCCGTCTTCCGGAACGAACTTAAGAGAACGGTTCTGGCCCTTGAACATCACCGAAAAGACCTGTGCACCGGCATCCTTTAAGGTAAAGTAATAATGTCCGGACGATGGAACCCTGAAGTTGGATATTTCGCCGGTAATCCAGATAATTGGATATGATTTTTCAAGCAGCGCTTTAAGATCAGCCGTGAGTTCGCTCACGGTGAGGATTTTTCGCCCGCTGTTTGTTTGTTCGTTTCCGTTCACGCCGGTATGCTCCAAATCACCAAAAAAACCGGAAGAATGTTAATCCCGGGACCATCGGAGGCCGGATCGATCCCCCAAATAAATTTGTAAATCTAGCATAACCACAGCGCTAAATGCAATCGATAATGTCGGGAGGCGTTTTGCATTACCAGAATTTTTCGTCAGCACATCCTATCTTCCTTGGCAATGGGCCACACAGGAAAAGAGACTTTTACGAGTGCATCACTATTTAGTGCCCGAACAAAACCGGAATTTTTCGCCAAGGGCAAGGACGACAAAATTTTAACCGGCGGCGGGTGAATCACGTATTGTATTTGCTGCCAGGCAGATATTTTGCTGTTTTACAAATTTCAAGGCAAGATGTCGGATCTCTGATGTCGCCGGGTTATTTATATAACGTCTGATAAGAAATATTATGTAAACTTTCGCTTGAGCCCGCATATGAAGGGAGTCTGTAGGAGTCCTCTTCCGGGATTTTGTTCGGCAATTTGGATTTTGAATCTGAGATCAAGTATTATCGTGTCAGCTGTTAACGGAATGAAATCGGTTTGCCGTGCGGAAAAGCAATAAATTAGTGCCCGAACGAAAACCGGGATTTTTCATCAAGAGCAAATGCCGCCGCAACAGATTTCACGGGACAATGACGTTTTTGATGCGCTTCCTTCGTCAGCACATCCTATGTTCCTATGCTCTTGACAATGGGACCACACGGGAAAAGACGGTTTTCGTTCAGCCATAAATTAATAAGTTAAGGACGTCCCCCAGTATTATCGATAAATTCGCGGACGGCGGGAATAATGTAGATATCGTCGAGAGATTGGTTTTGGAGGCATTGGGCAAGAAGCCCGGCTTTTTCGGAGTCCGGAAGTTTCTTGTCCATTATATATACGTATTCACCCTTCACCTGGCACAGACCGCTTTTGGCATTGACGCCGGTTACCCTGAGGTTCTGCTCGGCTACCCGAATGCCGATCCGTGAAGCGGCATCCACGAGATGCCGGTACAATTCCTTTTTTTTCATCGGCTCGTTTATCCGTCCCTGCCGGCACCGATCGTCCGGTCAATGACATCCACGATTTCGTTGCAGCAGCCTTCGGTGGTATTCCTGTCCGGACCCTCAACCATTATTCGGCACAAAGGCTGTGTTCCGGAGTAGCGGACCAGCACGCGGCCCTGACCGTCAAGCCGTTTTTCCACATCCTTTATGACGGCTGCAATGTCCGGATAGGTATAAATATCGGTTTTTTCGTTAATCCGGACATTTTTCAACACCTGGGGGTATACCGTCATGATGGACGCCAGCTCCGAAAGCGGCCGGCCGGTTTCCTTCATGGCCTCGATGAGCCTCAGTCCTGTGAGGATTCCGTCGCCGGAGGTGTGGCGATCCAGGAATATCATGTGACCGGAGTCCTCCCCGCCAATGACCGCCCCGCTTTTGAGCATTTCAGCCAGAACGTGCCGGTCTCCCACATCGGTTATTCGGTGCCGTATATCGAGTTCGGCAAGCAGGTTTCTAAGCCCCACGTTGCTCATGACCGTGCTTACCACGAGATTGTTTGCCAGTTGCCCGGCTTTTTTCATCTGCCGTGCGCAGATGGCAAGAACCTGGTCGCCGGTGACGCGGCCGCCGGCTTCATCCACCGCGATCAGTCGGTCACCGTCTCCGTCGAATGCAAGCCCCACGTCCGCGCCTGTTGCCACCACCTTTTCACAAAGGGTCTCCACGTGCTGAGAGCCGCAGTTGTCATTGATATTCAGGCCGTCCGGATGATCGAAAAGGGTTTTGACGTCTGCCTTTAAGCGCTCAAAAACCATGGCTGCTACCCGGTAGGTGGCGCCGTTGGAACAGTCGAGCACGATTTTCATTCCGGAGAGATCCGGCTGCGATATGCCGGAACCGGCAATGAAGCCTGCGTATTGTTCCTCAAAGCCGCTGCTGTATCGGATCGTACCGATTGCTTCATCGTGCGCCGGGGTGAAATCTTCCGGGTATTTGAGAATCGCTTCCTCGATCCGATCTTCCATATCGGCGGAAAGCTTGAA
>SLPT01000054.1 GCA_007131845.1 Desulfobacteraceae bacterium
ACGCGCGATTTCTCAGAATTTCACGTACGCCAGTACGCTGTATTCTTCGAAATCGCGCAAGCCTTGATCTTGGGCTATTTTCAAAGCCGTCCGAGTCTTATTTGTAAGCCCTTGACAGCTTCTGCGTTACGCGCGATTTCTCAGAATTTCACGTACGCCAGTACGCTGTATTCTTCGAAATCGCGCAAGCCTTGATCTTGGGCTTTTTTCAAAGCCGTCCGAGTCTTATTTGTAAGCCCTTGACAGCTTCTGCGTTACACGCGATTCCTCTGAATTTCACGTACGCCAGTACGCTGTATTCTTCGAAATCGCGCAAGCCTTGATCTTGAACCTTTTAAAAATCCGACTAATCGAGATTTTTATGAATGTGTCAATTTTCTGCGCCTGCGCGCGATTTCATCGGAATTTCACGCCCGTTATGCATGCTGAATGTTTCAGCGAAGATATTTTAATCGAAATATTATAATCAAATGATCGGGAGGTGTCAACAAATAGTGTCGCCTGTCAACGGAGCCCAGCGGCGGTTGATCCTGTTTTTTGGGCATCCGAGCGGCGGATATAATATGGAACAAGCTCATGGGGCGTGATTCCGCCGGATTCCTGATACCGGTCAAAAGCCAATCGGGCAAGCGTGGATGCACGGATCAGATTATACTCCCGGGGGGCCAGGACCGCATTGTCACCGAATTGCCCGACAATCAAATCCGCATAAAGAGCCGTGCCGGAACCCAGAAAATAAATGCCGGCTTCCGCGCCAAATCCGGATTGTCCGATTTCGGCCAGAAAGTCGGCGGGTCTGGCCGCAGCGGGCGGTACAAGGGTTTCAAAATGCCCGTCTCTTCGTTGCCGGTACAAAGCTGTATAGATCTCCTTTTTACGGGCATCGATAAAAGGACAAATTGGTATATCGACACCCGAACTTTGATTGGCAAGAACGTCCAGGGTCGATACAGAAACCACGGGCCTTGCCGCGGCAAAGGCCAGGCCTTTGACCGTGGAAATACCGATGCGTAGCCCGGTGAAACTTCCCGGCCCCGCTGTGACGGCAAATGCATCGATATCGACCGCCTTGATCCCGGTATCGGCAAAAACCGCGTCGATCATGCCGGACAGGCGAACCGCATGGGTCTTGCCGTGATCTGCGGTGTATTCGTATTTCAAAAAACCGTCTTCCGCCAGAGCCACGCTGCACGCGTGCGAAGACGTGTCGACAGCCAGTATCCTCATGATCCGCCCTGGCCGGATGGTTTGCCGGAATCGTTTTTGGCGGTTTTGCCTGTTGTCTTCCCGGCGGTTTTCCCTGTCGTTTTCCCCGTGGTTTTTTTGCGGGCGGGCGTCTGTTTCACTGGTTTGAGCACCCCTTTGCCCATGGTGATCTCCAGGACCTCGTCGATTCTGGATACCGGGGTAAAACGGATCTTGCGCTTGACGTTTTTGGGAACCTCCGAGAGGTCCGGTTTGTTTTTCATCGGTATGATGATATTGTTAATGCCGAAGCGAAGGGCCCCGATGGCCTTTTCCCGCAACCCGCCGATGGGCAGCACGCGCCCCCTGAGAGAAATTTCGCCGGTCATGGCAATGGATTTATCCACCGGCCGGTTGGTAAGGGCCGAAATCAGGGCGGTCGCCATGGCAATGCCGGCGGACGGCCCGTCCTTGGGGATGGCGCCGGCCGGCACGTGGATATGGATATCCGTGCCGTCAAAGACGTTTTTCCGGACACCCAATTCCTTCCTGTGCGCCCGGGCCCAACTCAGGGCCGCGCGGGCGGACTCCTGCATGATCTCGCCAATCTGGCCGGTAATGATAAGCTCCCCCTTCCCTTCCAGAAGCGATACCTCCACGTAGAGCACCTCTCCGCCCACCTGAGTCCATGCAAGCCCGGTGGCAAGCCCGACCTGGCTTTCATCCTGGTCGAGTTCCGGAATATAGCGGGGCGGCCCGAGATAATTGTGCAGATTGCCGCGCGTGATACGAAACGGCCCCTTCTTTCCTTCCGCGATCTTCCGTGCGGTTTTGCGGCAGAGCGCCGCGATTTCCCGCTCCAGGTTCCGAAGCCCCGCCTCGGAGGTATATTCGGTAATGATCTGCTCCACGGCGGATCGGCTGAACAAAATATCGGATGCGGAAAGGCCGTTTTCTTCCATCTGCCGGGGAACAAGGTATTTTTCGGTGATGATCTCCTTTTCCTCCTCCGTGTATCCCGGGAGGTGGATCACCTCCATGCGGTCGAGCAGGGCCGATGGGATGGTATCGGTCATGTTGGCCGTCAGGATAAACAAAACGCTGGACAAATCGAAGGTGAGATTCAGAAAATGATCTGAAAATCCGGTATTCTGCTCCGGATCCAATGCTTCGAGGAGCGCCGAGGACGGATCCCCCCGGAAATCCGAGCCGATCTTATCGATCTCGTCCATCATGAACACGGGGTTGTTGCTTTCGCACTGCTTGAGCCCCTGGATGATGCGGCCGGGCATGGCGCCGATGTAAGTCCGCCGGTGCCCCCGGATTTCCGCCTCGTCCCGGATGCCGCCCAGTGACATGCGGAAGAACTTCCGGTTCATGGCATCGGCAATCGCCTGGCCCAGGGAGGTCTTGCCCACACCGGGCGGACCGACGAAACACAGGATCTGGCCCTTTTTTTTGGGATTGAGCTTTCGGACGCTCAGGTACTCCAGTATCCGCTCCTTGATCTTATCCAGGCCGTAGTGCTTTTCATCGAGAACGGCCTTGGCCTTGGGAATGTCGATGACGTCCTTTGTGGAGCGCTTCCACGGAAGATCGACGAGCCAGTCGAGATACGAGCGGACAATGGTCGCCTCGGAGGAATCCGGGTGCATCTGTTCCAGGCGCTTGAGCTGTTTTTCGGCCTCTTTGGCGGCATGGCTGGGCATCTTCGCCTTTTTCATCCGCTTCATGTAGTCGTCGATCTCGGCGGTTCGGTCGTCGTGTTCGCCAAGCTCCTTGTGAATGGCGCGAACCTGCTCCCGCAGAAAATAATCCCGCTGGTTCTTGGATATTTCGTCACGAACCGAAGACTGGATCTTGGCCTGCACCGAGGAAAGCTCCACTTCCCGGGTGAGATAAGAATTCACCGACCGGAGGCGCTCGATGGGGTCATCGATTTCCAGAAGCCCCTGCGCTTCTTCCAGCTTGAGCTTCAGGTTGGAAGAGACAAGGTCCGCCAGCTTGCCGGGGTTTTCGATTTCCTCCAGAAGCATGCCGATCTCGCCGGAATACTCGCCGCGCAGGTTCAGTATTTTTTCGCAGTTTTCCCGGACGTTGCGCATCAATGCCTGGGTTTCGACATCGACTTCCACATCATAGGCGTCCGATATGATTTCGATCGACACATGATACACGGACTTCTTCGTCGAAAACCGGCGTATGCGCGCTTTTTCAAGGCCATGGACGAGCACCTTGAAATGGCCGTCCGGCAGCTTGAGCATGCGAAGAATGCGGCATGCGGTTCCCACCCGGTATATATCGGACGGCTTGGGCTCCTCGACCATGGGGTCCTTCTGGGTGGCCAGGAAAACGAGCTGGTCGCCCTTCATGGCCTCTTCGATGGCGCGCAGCGATTTCTCCCGCCCGATATACAGCGGCAGAACC
>SLPT01000361.1 GCA_007131845.1 Desulfobacteraceae bacterium
CGGGGGGATACCTGATGGTCGGCCATGCCGAGAGCCTTTCAGGGCTGGCAAGCCAGTTCAAGCCCGTGCGACCATCAGTCTATATCAAGAAATAGTCAGGAATTGTTATGTCACTGGTCGTTGTTGACATTGCCGATATGCGGATTTCTGATAATCCGGGGGACACGCTGGTTACTTATTCTTTGGGTTCCTGCCTGGGCGTAAGCATCTACGATCCGGTTATACGGGTAGGCGGCATGATTCACTGCATGCTGCCGCTATCCAAGGTGGACAAGGAAAAATCCCGTCTCCGGCCTTACATGTTCGTGGATACCGGCATGCAGGAGATGCTTGGCCAGCTCTACGAAGCCGGCATGCGTAAGGCCAGGGCTGTCGTAAACGTGGCGGGCGGCAGCCAGGTGCTGGACAGCCAGGGGGTATTCAAGATCGGGGAGCGCAATTTCACGGTGCTCCGGAAGATTCTCTGGAAAAACGGGCTTCTCATGAATGTCCAGGAAGTGGGCGGCAACAAATCGAGGACGATTTCCCTCGATATCGCCACCGGCCGATTTTCTATCAAATCAGGAGGAAAACTGGTCCATTATGAGCTACCTTGACATCATCGAACAGCATATCGCGGCGTTCCCGGAGATGCCCTCCCTGAGTCAGAGCCTTTTGGGATACCTGGATGATCCGGATGTTGATTTTATCGTCATACAAGACCTGGTGCAATACGATCCCGGCCTGACCGCCAACGTACTGCGGCTGGCCAACTCGGTCTACTTCGGCGGCGCCGGCACTGTGGGCTCTTTACAGCAGGCATTGGTCCGCCTGGGAACCAAGCGGATCCTCGAGCTGGTCCTTTCCCTTACGGTATCGCCCCGGCTGGTGCCCAATTTGCCAGGCTACGGCCTGCAGGCGCGGGAGCTGCTCCGGCACTCCACCTGGACGGGGCTGGCCGCCCGGGAGTTGGCCCGGCTTCTATCGATTCCCCATGAAGACACGGTTTTCACTGTCGGACTGCTTCATGATCTGGGAGTCATTGTTCTGGATCCGTTTGTTCAGGAGGCAAGAATCGATTTCAACGAAAGTTTTGAACGGGGCCATGGATCGTTCGAAGCTTTCGAAAAGGAGATCCTGGGAATCAGCCACGCCGAAGCGGGAGCACGGATTCTGGAGAACTGGCATTTGTCTCCCGAGATCGTGGCGGGTGCCCGGTGGCATCACGAGCCCGATCAGGCGACGGCATTCGGGGAGATTATCAACCTGGTCCACCTTGCGGATATGCTATCCATATCCCAGGGGGTAGGAACCGGAATTTACGGCCTGGCGCACGAGGTGTTCTCGGAGTCGGTCCGGGCCGTGGGGCTAAGAAAAAAGCACCTGGAATACACGGCCAGTAAAACCCTGGACAGGATGCGAGAGCTGGATGCGATATTCAGCTGAAAATAAACAATACTGAAGGTGTATCAACATGGGTTACAACGTTTTGATTGTGGACGATTCGCCGATTATCCGGAAAATGGTGGCCAAGACACTGAAGATTTCGGATCTGGACATCAGTGGGTATCATTTTGCGGAAAACGGCCGCCAGGCGCTTTTGGTGCTGGAGGAAAGCTGGATCGACATCGTCTTTGCGGATATCAACATGCCGGAGATGAACGGGATGGAGCTGATCGAAGAGATGGTCAGGCGGGACCTGATGGCCACAATACCCGTGGTGATCATTTCCACGGAACGCAGCCGGGAAAGAATCGAATCGCTCCGGCAGATGGGAATCAGCGCCTACCTCCACAAGCCCTTCGTTCCCGAGGAGTTTGCCCGGGTGGTCCGGGATCTGCTGCATTAGGAGCCGGGAAACATCTCCGTCAGTAACAGTTGCGAATGCACTTTCGGATGGTTCCCGGATGCCGGAGGTAATATGGCAGGAAAGGATTGATGGCACCGTAAAAAGTCCTGAAACGGGTACAATCGCCAAACAATAAAAAAATAACTTCTTCCTTTTACTTAACACTTAACACTTAATCACTTAACACTGCCTGTAAAAAAGACTTTTTACAGGCTTATCAAGGATTTGAAAATGAACCGCACACTGAAAAACACCGACAATGAAATCGTATTGCGCGTTTTGTCCGAGGTCTTCGAGGGCTTTGCCTTCATGTTCGTGGAAGAAGAACCGGATTTCAACAGCGAGGCGCCGGTGGAGTGCCTGTGCGCGCGCATTGGATTTTCCGGCAAAATCGCAGCAGGGGTTTTCGAGATCGTCTCGCCGGTTGATTTCTGCGAAGAGCTGGCTGAAAACATTCTGGGCGCCGAGACGGATGAACTGCCTCCCGATGCGGGGGAAAACGCCCTGAAGGAAGTGGTCAACGTGGCCTGCGGGTATCTCCTGTCGGAAAAATTCGGTACGGAGGAAGTGTTCGACCTGTCCATCCCGGAAACCGCTTCCGTGGATCCGAATGAATGGCGCTCGCTTTTCGGGAGCGGATCATACGCGGTGTACCTGGTGGAAGAATCCCCGATCCTTGTACGGCTCGAATCAGCGCCGGCATCCTAAGTTAGTGGCTGAACGAAAACCGTCTTTTTCGCCAATTTTCGCGCCCGGCTCAAATTTTAATCCTCAAAATACGCCAAGTATTCCCGCGGTTAAAATTTTCGCCGTCCTTGAGCTTGACGAAAAATCCTGGTTTTCGTTCGGCCACTCGTTATAACAATAATACAGGCGGAATTTCATGATAAAGGTTCTGATTGTCGACGATTCTGCAATCGTGCGCCAGGTGCTCTCCAGGGAGCTGTCCCGCGCGGAGGATATCCGGATCGTGGGGACGGCTCCCGATCCCTATGTGGCGAGGGACAAGATCGTCGAGCTGCAGCCGGATGTGGTTTTGCTCGACATGGAAATGCCCCGAATGGACGGATTGACGTTTCTCAAAAAACTGATGAAATATTATCCATTGCCTGTTATTATCGTGTCTTCACTGACGACCAGGGGCGGCGAGCTGGCCCTGGAAGCCATGAACGCAGGCGCCGTGGAGGTCATGTGCAAGCCGGGGTCGTCTCTTTCGGTCAATGACATGTCCGGCGCCCTGATTGAAAAAATCCGGGCCGCCGCATGGGCGCGCGTTCCGAAGGGGGGACGTGAGCCTTCGGGTTCCGGGGGCACGGGCGATAGGCCGGCTGCTGCGCCGGTTCGCATCTCCCAGGCAAAGATGACGGAAACCGTTATCGCCATCGGGGCTTCCACCGGAGGAACCCAGGCTATCCAGGAACTGCTCCTGCAGATGCCCGCCAACTCGCCGGGCATCGTCATTGTTCAGCATATGCCGGAACAGTTCACGGCATCCCTGGCGGCACGGCTGAACCAGATCTGCGCCATGGAGGTGCGGGAGGCGAGAAACAACGATTCGGTGAAACCGGGCATCGCTTTGATCGCTCCCGGAAATTACCATATGCTTCTGCAGCGAAGCGGCGCCCGTTTCTATGTACAGGTCAAATCCGGGCCTCTGATGTGCGGACATCGTCCCAGCGTGGAGGTGCTGTTCAAGTCCACGGCCCGGGCCGCGGGAAGAAACGCCGTGGGCGTTATCCTGACCGGCATGGGCAAGGACGGCGCCGGCGGC
>SLPT01000397.1 GCA_007131845.1 Desulfobacteraceae bacterium
ATGCACTTGGTCGGCGGCTCCCCGTAGAGCATGTCCTCTGCCTGCATACCGAAGCATTCTTTCATTTTCCACTCGTTTGTCATACTTGAATCCTGATCGTCATTCGTTTTTATGTATAAATAAATCAATCTTTTTGCAATATGTCTTTATCTCAAGGATTTGTTTATGCGATCTGCAGATCAATGGTGAATACAATGACAGATTGTAACAGATTGTATTGGCGGTGTTATTCGATCCATCGCAGAAGGGTTTTCTGTAAGGCTTCCATCCTATGATTTCGATAGCTAGTATCAATGTCCACGGCAAATCGCAATCCTTTTTACCTTCTTTGGGCACTGATATTTCCTTGATATGCAAGGCCGGGCATCTTTACCGTTTTTCGGGGCTGTAACGACCCCGGATCCCAGGTGCACCGGTTTTCGATGGTGGCGGGCAGCTTTGGCATCGATACCGTAGACGCCCTATGCGCCTTTACGGATTCTGGAGCGGTCCAGGGGAGTTCCCTCCCAGGCGTGTTCGAGTACCATCAGGGCGTCGTCGGGGAGTACTTCTTCGGGGTTGGACAGGCGGGCGCCGTCGGCCATGATTTTGCGGGCGATTTCCGGGAGCACGGAGCGGGGGACCGCTTCCGCGCCCTCCCTGTCCCGGATTTCTCCCAGCCAGCGGGAGTGTTTGCCGCCGGTGATGTTGTGCAGATCCTCGTTTAATTTGCGGATTTGTTCAACCGCCTTTTCCGGACGAGCTCTTTCAGGGGTTTTTGCATAGACTGCAGGACCGGCCAGGGGAAGCAGAATCTCGCCGATGGCCTTTGCACGCCGGTGGATATTGTATTCCATGCCGTAGGGAAGCAGGATGCTCATGCAGGTGCCGTGCGGAACGTGGCGGACGGCGCCGATAACGTGGCCGATGTTGTGGACGATGCCTACCATGGAATTTGAAAATGCGGCCCCGGCCATGGCAGAGGCGTTGGCAAGGGCCAGCCGGGCATTTGCGTCCGCCGGATTCCGGACGGCTGAAAGGAGATTGTCGCTGATAAGCGAGATGGCGCGAAGGGCAAACGCATCGCTTACAGGATTTTTCTCCATGCAGTAATAGCTTTCGCAGGCATGGGCCATTGCGTCCATGGCCGTCTGGCTTGTGAGAAAATCCGGCAGGGTGAGGGTCAGCCGGGGGTCGAGAATTGCCAGGTCCGGCAGCAGAAAATAGGAAACGAACAGCATCTTCTCCTGGCGATCGGGGTCAGCGACCACCGCAACGAGCGTCATTTCGGAGCCGGTTCCGGAAGTCGTGGGCAGCACCGCCAGGGGATTGAGCTTCCGGCGGATCGTGGCGGCCCCCTGGTACCCCAGCAGGCTTTTGCCGCCAAGGGATGCGACGATGTTGATCCCCTTGGCCGTGTCGATGACCGATCCCCCGCCCACCGCGATGATGGAATCGCAAGCGTTGTTCCGGTATACGGCCGCTGCGTCGTCAACCACCCGGTAATCCGAATCAACGGGAATGTCCGCATAGATTGCGCCGATATCCAGGCCATCACCGATGGCTTCCCTTACCGTGTCGATCAGTCCGGCTGCCTCCACGCCCCGGTCGGTAACGATCATGGGCCGCCGGGCACCGAGTCCTTCCAGAAGCCCCGGGATTTTTTCCATGGCATTTTCGCCGGAGATCGTTTTGACCCGGCAGCAAAAGTCGTAGTATGCGGGCAATGTCACGGTGAATCCTTTCCGGCGTTACAGGTTTCGGTATACGACCCGGACGAGTCCCGGGGAAAAGGCGCGCAGGTAGATGCGAAGCCGGTTGAAGTGCTTCCTTGCGGGCGGAAGCTCTTTGCTGTCCGGGTATCTTTTAACCGCCAGGGCCGCGATGATTTTCGGAAGCAGATAGATCTCCACGATGTCCATGATCCGCATGACGGACAGGGCGTTGGGGAGGTTCCCGTTGACGGAGAATCGGCCGTAGTTGTAAGCTTGGGCGGTCGACTCCCGAAAGGTGAAGAGCCGAAACGCCGCCTCGATGTTGCGTATGATCATGTCCAGGTCGGTCTTTTTCTTAAACCGTCTCCAACCCAGATACCGCAGCCTGCCGGACGCGTCTTTTTCCATGATCATCCATGGACCTGAGGGAGCCACCCCCAGGCTGAACGTAAACCCCTCCGGCAGGTCCCCCACGATCGTTTTCACCGCTTCGTCCACGCGGCTTGCTGCCTCGATGCCGCGGCCAACGGTGAGAAGCATGACAAATGCATAGGCTTTTTTGAATCGTTTCGATCCCGGATGGATTTCCGGATACTTGTCGATATTCATGTCTGCGATTCCTTATGCCGGGTCTACCAGGGCATTTCCTGTTTTGCCATTTCCAGAACGGCCATGGCCTCATCCATGCTGAAGCCTGCCATTTCGCGATTTGCCGCATTTTTACAGGCCTCGGTCAGCCGGTATGCCGGAATCCGGGAGATGCCCGCCTCCGGTATCGCGTTGGCCGCGGATTCAAACAGTTCGAGCACGGTTTCCACTGCCTGCCTGCCGCGTTGCTCCTGCGGCGTGGCGGCATATTGGTCCATGCCGGCAGCGGCAAGCAGCAGATCATCCGGTGCGGAAAGCCCGTTTTTCTGCATGAGAAAGAGGGCGCCCGGCGTGAGATTGGCGATAAAGACCGCCGCCGGTATGCCGGTTTCCTTTTCCAGTTCCTCCGCCAGCACCCGCACGATGCCGGGACGGGCGTTGGCCGAGGCAATGGATGCCAGAACCCCGGCGTTGGCAATGGGAAGCGCTCGTTTCCCGTCTCCGGGACGCTGCAGGAATCCGGACAGGTTTTCGGCAATCTGTTTCAAAGCGGCGTGGGCAAAGGCTGCTCTCATGGGATTTTGCCCGTTGTCCGGGAAGGCCCAAAGGGCGTTGTCCATGGCCAGGACCGCCGATTCCGCGGCGCATCGGGGCGAGCATGCCCCCACCATCCGCCTGTCCGTCACCACCACATCGGGAAAATAAAAGTCCGAACGCAGGCGCCGGTTGTCCGTGACGATCGTTCTGCCGGCCGCCGAAGCGCCGGTGCAGCAGGTGGGCACGAGGATGAAGGATCTTAAGCGCCGGGCCGGGGTTTTTCCCTTGTAATAGGGTAAAAGGCTGTCGGTCTCTTCGCTCACGAGAATGTTCGCGGCCCGTGCAACGTCTGCCGCAAACCGGTCGCCTACGGCGATGAAGGCGTCGCACCCCCGCTGCCTGTACAACCAGGCAGCCTCGCGGGCCAGCGAAATACCGGCGTAATCTTGGATTTCGTCGTAGATGCCGCCGATGATGCACCCGGAATCGCGAAATGCGCGGATCAGGGTTTTGCCGGCTCCCCGCTGGACGGCCCTGCGGCTTGCAATCACCAGCGGTTTGCAGGCATCGTTTTCCGCCAGTTCCCCGGGGATTTCCTCCAGGCCGCATTCGCCGTATATGATCCGGGGTCGGGCGATGAATTCATAGTCCAGGTTCTGCATGCAACCCCTCTGTATATCCGATATTGTTTCCGGCCGATGCTATTGTTGATGCACTCGTAAAAAGTCTCGATCTGACGGCTTTGTAAAAAGTTCAAGATCAAGGCTTG
>SLPT01000071.1 GCA_007131845.1 Desulfobacteraceae bacterium
GCGATTTCGATGAGCCGGTCGAATTCTTCGTAGAGGGGGTTTTCCCGCTCGTTTTTTTTGATCCACTCCGCCGTCAGGCTCCCGCCCCGGGATACCATGCCCATGAGCCGGCCGCAGCCTTGGAGAACCGAAAGACTGTGCCGGGTGATCCCGCAGTGGAGTGTTACAAAGTCCACGCCGGCTGCGGCCTGTGCCTCGATTTCCCGGAAAATGTCGTCCGGGGTGATCTCCGCGCAGTCGCGTCCCGTCTCCAGGTAGCCGGCTACGGCGTTATAAAGGGGAACAGTGCCGACCATGACCGGGGAGCGCTCCAGGACGGCGTGCAGCATGCCTTCTCGTCCCGGACCGGTGGAAAGATCCATTACGGCATCCGCGCCGGCCTGCACCGCCGTGTCCAGTTTCCGGAGCTCATGGGCCTTATCGCATCGGCTTTGGGATGTGCCGATGTTGGCGTTGACCTTGGTTTTAGGCCCCTCGCCGATACCAATGGGGGTAAAATCGCGCCGCCGGTTTTTTGGAATAACGAGCTTTCCTTCTGCCAGCAGCCGGCGGATATCGTCTGCCGCCAGGTTTTCCGCGTGGGCCACATCGCGCATCTCATCGGTGATGCGTCCGTGGCGCGCGGATTCGATCCGTGTCATGGCGTTTTCCTTGTATGTTCATTATAAGAAAATCACGAAGTCCGTAATTTTTCAAGCCTGAATTGATCTACAGCCTGTCGATCAGTGCTGCGGCCACCTTTTCGCCGGACAGCAGCATGCCGCCGAAAATGGGACCCATGCGGGGACCGCCGGCGGTGGCGTTTGCCGCCATGCCCGCAACATACAGCCCGGGAAAGATTTCCTTCGTGTTGGACAAGGTGTCGGCTTCCGCCTTTTCGGCCCACATGGACTTTTCGCCCAGCCGTTTTCCCGTGGGTGTATTCAGGCGGCCTTCCATCTTGTTTTCCACAACCTGGACCACCTCTGTGTCATGGCCGGTTGTGTCGATGACGAAGCGGGAGCGTACAGTGAGAGGGTCGACGTGAAGGCCGGTCATCTCCACCGGGGACCAGTTGATCACCAGGCCCTCCACCTTTTCATCCCGCATCATCACGTCTTCGACGCTGATGCAGTTGAAAATCGTAAGGCCCGCGCGGATCGCCTCGCCGGTCATGGTGGTCACGGCCTCGATGGCATCGGCCGTGTAGTGGTAATCGTCGTACTTTTCGCATCGGATCCCGAAGGTTTCCAGGATCCGCACCGCCTCGGCCTGCACCACGATCTCGTTAAAGAGCATCCCCCCGCCCCACATGCCGCCGCCGATTGACAGCTTTCGCTCGAAGAGCACCACTTTCTTGCCGGCTTTGGCGAGAAAATAGCCCGCGACAAGGCCCGACGGCCCGCCGCCGACAATGGCGACGTCGGTTTCAAGGTTTCTCATGAGCTTTTCGTGGTATCGTTCGATGATTGCGCGGGAAATGATGATTTCATCCATTGCCATTGGTTATTCTCCTTTGACTGCTTATTGCTGTTTTGAAACACAGTGGACTTTAAAAAAGCCGTTCAATAAAAAAAGCCGTCTCTCCTGCGGGAGAAACGGCTTTATCGGATGTGTATCCATTCAAACGTTTCCCTTCGCAGGCATTACCCTGATCAGGTTGAAAGGGTTACCCGCCTTTATGGCGGATTCTCAGCCGGTGTACCGGCACCCCTAACGATCGATTCAAATTGTGTGATTATTTCAGATAAAATACTAAACCGGCGCAAAATACGTGTCAAGCAATTCCGGTCGGAAATCCGTCCATCGATTAATCCGGCCCCTTACCCGGTATCTGACGGGTCACCCTGATTTGCAGACGGGCTATCATCCGGGTACCAGGTTTTTCGCTTCATTATATCCCGGTACTGCCTGGCGGCATATTTCCGGTGGAAACCGGGGGTGGCTATATAGGCCAGCGCCTGCTGCCGGAACGCTTCCCGGAGCATTTCCAGTACCCGGGGTTTTTCGGCTTCATCAACGAATTGCCGGGTGTTATCATGCTCGTAAATTACCGGGTCGCCCAGAGCGGCCCGCAGCTCATCGGCTGGCGGCAACTCCGGCGCCGCCTCTTTGCAAATCGCCTCGATGGGGATTTCAAGCCGGGCTGTAAGCCGAACCTGCCAGCGGTCGCCTGCAATTTTTTTGCTTCTGTCCAGAATTTTCAGGACAACACCGTCAGAAAGTAAAACGGATTCGATGAGATGATTTTCCCGGGAACCTGTATCGGTGCTCATAGCTGCCTCGTTTTGTGATTTGCCCATGAATTCGGATCTGTGTCAATCTGTGTGATCTATGGTCTATGTTTTCTCTTTCGCTTACTTTTCAAGCCCACAGATCACACAGATTGACACAGATAATTACAATGCGATTGAATCGCAGCATCTATCCTGCAGTGCCGCGGAAAATCGCACAGGATGCTTTCCGCAGCGGGCCGCCACCACGCTGAGGGCTTTTTCCGGGGTGTTGTTCTGCTGGCTGATATGGGCGAGAACAACGTATGCCAGGTTGTCGTGAACGATATCCATGAGCAGTTCCCTGGCCGACTCGTTGGATAAATGCCCGGTGCGTCCCTTTACGCGCTGCTTGAGCGGCCAGGGATAGGGGCCGTTTTCCAGCATGGAGGGATCGTGGTTGGCTTCCAGCACAAGGTGGGTGCAGTCTTTGAGGTGCTGGCGCACCATGCCTGTAGCGATGCCCAGGTCCGTTGCAATGGCGATTTTTCCAAAAGGCGTGCATATGGTGAACCCGGCCGGCGCGGCCGCGTCGTGGGAAACCGAAAACGGGTGGATGGCCATGTCTTTGATGGTAAACGCGCTTCCGCATGAAAAATGAACCACCGCCGGAAGCCGGCCGATCGACGTTGTCGCGGCTTCTATGGTTTCGTGGGCGATGTGGACGGGCAGGCCGTAGCGCCTGGCCAGCACGCCCACACCCCGGATATGGTCGGTGTGTTCATGGGAGACAACGATGGCGTCAAGGCTTTCGGGGTCAAGTCCCCGGCTTGCCATGCGCCGCTCGATTTCGACGCCGGAGAGCCCGGCGTCGAAAAGAATCGACGTGGTGCCGGAGGATACGTAGATGCTGTTTCCCTTGCTTCCGCTTGCCAGAACGCACAGGCAGGGCGAGGATGTCATGCCGCTCGTGCGGGGACTCATACGCCCGTGTGTCCGAAGCCGCCGTCATTGCGGCGGGATGGTTCCAGTTCGTCGACAAGTTCCAGGTGCATGCGGCTGACGCGGTTGATCACCACCTGGGCAATCCGGTCCGCCCGCATGCAGGTAAAGGGTTTTTTCCCGAGATTGATCAGGGCCACCTGGATCTCTCCCCGGTAATCCGCGTCGATGGTGCCGGGTGAGTTAATGATCCCGATGCCGTGTTTCACGGCAAGCCCGCTTCGGGGGCGGATCTGGGCCTCGAAGCCTTCGGGAAGCGCGATGGCCAGACCAGTGGGGATCATCCGGATTTCACCGGGATCCAGGACCACGGGCTCTTCGATCGCGGCGCAGATGTCCATGCCGGCGGCAGAAGACGTCATGTAGCGGGGGA
>SLPT01000076.1 GCA_007131845.1 Desulfobacteraceae bacterium
ACCCCCTTTGGCCTGATAAACTAACTCCAAACGTACTAACGACGTGGAGTATAAATCCGATCAGATATCAAACATGGATAAAAAAAACAATACTTAATTTAAAGGCGCCCACGAAAAACCTGTTTGCCGGACGAAACGGCGCCGGATATCATCCATGCTTCGAATACACGTGTGCCGCCATCGCATCCACCACCGCTTCCGGATTCATATCCGTCGAGTCGATGATGATGGCATCAGGAGCGGCGCGCAGGGGAGCCAGCGCACGGGTGGAGTCGTTTTCATCCCGGCGCCTCATGTCTTCCAGCACATCCTCGAAGCGCTGATCTTTCGCATCCCCGTATTCGTCGAAACGGCGCCTGGCGCGGGCGGCCAACTCGGCGGTAAGAAAAAATTTGACATCCGCGTCCGGAAACACGACGGTGCCCATGTCCCTGCCTTCGAACACGGCGGCCTTCTCGGCGCCCATGCGCTTTTGCACATCCAGAAGCGCGCGGCGCACGGACGGCCGGGCCGATACCGCGGAAGCGAGCATTGCGATCCGGGGCGTCCGTATGGCATCGGAAATATCCTTTCCGCAGGACAGGAGCCGGCCGCCCTCGTCCGCATGCACGAATTTCAGATCCAGCCCGGATGCAAGGCGATCCAGTTCGTCATCGTTTTCCGTGTCCACCCCGCGCGATACAGCCTCAAAGGCGACCGCGCGGTAAAGCGCCCCGGTATCCACGTACAAAAACCCCAGGCGCGTGGCCAAAGTCCGGCTTACGGTGGTTTTTCCTGCGCCGGCCGGCCCGTCGATGGTAATGAGCAACGGAGCGATCCGCTTGTTCCGGTTACTCATTTTCTTTTCCCATCACCGTTGCAAATGCCTTCAAAAACCGTTCATTTTCCGACCGAAGCCCGGCGGTTACGCGGATGTACCGGGGGTAGCCGTAGGAGGCCATGGAGCGCACGATGACTCCTTCGGCGAGCATCGCCTCGAAAATTTCGTCAGCATCCGCCGCCACGTCGATAAGAAAAAAATTGGCCTCCGTGGGGAAATAATTGACGCCCATCCGCTCGATTCCCGCATACAAAAAATCCAGTTCATCCTGGACCAAAGAAAGACTCCGGCTCAGAAAACCGACATCGTCGATGGCGGCCAGGGCACCCGCCTGGGCCAGCGAGTTGGCATTGAAGGGCTGTCGGACCCGGTGGACCAGTTCAGCCATCTCCGGCGGCATCACCCCGTACCCGATCCGGATGCCCGCAAGACCATATGCCTTGGAAAAGGTCCGCAGGACAGCCACGGGCCGGCTTCCCGCGGTATACCCGATTCCGTCCAGACATTCCGGATCCTTGACAAATTCGATGTAGGCCTCGTCCAAGACCACCGCCACGTCTTCAGGAATCTTGTCCAGAAACGCCTTGAAATCCCTTTTGGTAATGATGGTTCCCGTCGGATTGACCGGATTGTTCAGAAAAATGATCCGGGTCTTGTCCGTCACCTGACCGGCAATGGCGTCCAGGTCGACGAAAAGCGATTTCAAGGGCACGAACACCGGATCGGCCCCGCACGAGCGAACCATAATATCGTACATGAGAAACGACGGATCCGTCATGATCGCCTCGTCCCCGGGCGCAAGAAATATACGGGTGATCATCCCGATGATCTCGTCGGAACCGTTTCCCAGCACGATGCTCTCCGCGGGCACGTCAAGGTGGGCCGAGAGCTTTTGAACGAGCTCGTAGCCCCGGCCGTCCGGATAGCGGTGCAGCTTCTCCATGGCGTCCTTCATGGCGGCAACCGCCGCCGGCGACGGACCCATGGGATTTTCGTTGGAGGCCAGCTTGACGGATCCGGAAACACCATATTCTCTTTCCAGTTCCTCGATGGGCTTGCCCGGCTTGTAGGGCCTTATGGATCGGATATAGTCCGGAATTTTCATCTTCATGGTCTTCGTCCCCTGAAATTCGTATATGAATCGGCTTCACCGCCCCGGCCGCCGCTGCGGGGCGCCTTTTATTTCCCTGAGCTTCCAGCGCCTGTGTACCCAGAACCATTGCGCCGGGTATTTCCGGATGACCGACTCCAGGGCGCGGTTATACAGCTGCGTGTTTTCAAGGATATCCCTTTCGCTGTCACCGGTATGGATAAACGGTACTTCCGGAGCGAACAAAACGCTGTAGAGCCCGTCTTTTTCCCGCACCAGAAACGCCGGTATCACCGGAGCCCCGGTTCGCCTGGCCACCAGGGCCAGACCTATATTGGTGGATGCGGGGCGGCCAAAAAAATCAGCGGGCACGCCCGCGGATGAACCGGCATGCTGATCGAGCAGTATTCCCACCGCTTCATTGTTCCGAAGCCCCCGAAGGATGCCGCGCATGGCCTGTTTTTTCGGGTAGAGCCTGGCCCCTGCACGGCTCCTGATATCGGAGAAAAAAAGATCCAGTGCCACAAGGTCCAGGGGCCGGTAGACGGCGCTCACAGGGATTCCCATCATGGCCGCGGCAGTAATCAGCAGCTCCCAGTTGCCCATATGCGCCGTGAGGATGAGAACCCCGCGATTTTTCTTCCGCGCAGCCCGGATATGCTCCGCACCGTAAATCCGGATGTGTTTCCGGAATTTTCTCTCATCCAGATGCATGCTCCAACCAATTTCAAAGACGATCCGGGAGATATGGCCGAAAACCCGCCTGGCCATGCGCCGGATCTCGACCGGCGACAGAGTATCGCCATAAGCCATGGATAGATTATCCATGGTAACCTTGCGGTGGCGCGCATCCAGGGCGAACCAGATCCGCCCGATCCGGTCCGCGATCCGTCCGGCACGGCCGGGATCAATCCGCCCCAGAAGCGAAAAAACGCAGCGAATAAGACGATAGAGCGATCTGTCAAAAAGCCCGGCGGCTGGTTTGCGATTTCCCACTGAAAGACTCCGGTGTAAAATAGTGGTTTTCGTTCGGCCGCTGAAATAGAAATAAACGGGACTGAACGGGCTTCTGTATACCGTTTTTCCGCTTGTTGTTCAAGGCTTAGCATCGAAGGAAGCGTTTTTCTTTTGCAACAAAGGCTGAATCCTTACCGGCCAAGCGGATCCAACCCACTTGATGCTTGCTATTCAGGCCGGCCTGATATATTTTTCTATTGAATACAAACGGAACCCCAAGCCTGGAAAGGGAGCTGCACCATGACCACAGCCTATCAACTGACCATACCCGTTGAGAACAAGCCCGGCCAGCTGGCCGAGGTATCCCATATACTGGCCTCCGAAAAATTCAATATCCGGGCGATCACCATATCCTCGTTCGGCGACAGGGGGTTTTTCAATGTCATGGTCGACGATCCCAGGCTGGCCAAAAAGGTGCTGGAGAAAGCGGGCATCCGAACGGAGCTCAAGGAAATCATCGCGGTCGTCCTGGATGACCGGCCGGGCGGCATGGACAAGCTGGTCCAGTACCTGGCGAAAGAAAAGATCAATATTGAAAACGCATACGGCTTCGTCCTGGAAAGCCACAAGACGGCGGTTTTCGTGCTGGAGGTATCGGATATCGAAGAAACCCGCAGGATCCT
>SLPT01000002.1 GCA_007131845.1 Desulfobacteraceae bacterium
CCCGATCAAATCGTGCGGGAATAAATTTCGAATGCGCAAGTGCGATGCGGAAATTATCCTCCCTCTCCCGCAGGGAGTTTAAAATCCTGTTTCGCTCGCGCAAATCCAGACCGATCCCGATCATTGTTTCGTCGGAAAGGTATGTGTTTGTCCAGGTAATGGGTATACTGCTTCCATCTTTGCCTGTTGTTTCCAACTCCCGCCACTCGGTGGAAAGGGACTGCATGAAAGCCGCTACTTCAGAGCGATAGACCGGATCAGGGTATACCTTGCTCATAAAGTCCCCCTCGTTCGCATCAGCCGTCGTCCAGCCAAGAACCGATTCAGCATGGCGATTGAGTGTGAATGTCTCCAGGGCGGGATTCCAGAAGACCAGAAGCACGGGGATGTTGTCAATCAGGTGCTGTATTATTTCCTCATCGCGGGCCAGATGATCATCAATTTGTTTGCGTTCTGTTATATCATGAAGGATCGTCAGGATTTTTAAGTCGTCATCATCTTCTATCTCCATGAACGTAAGGTTTGCATTTCGAATGTTACCTGATTTCGATCGGACAGAGATAGTTTTATTCCGAAGGTGCCCTTGCTTTATGGGCATGTTGATGCTTTCATCCCGGTCAGCTTTTTCGATCATGAATAAATCAAACAAGCTTTTACCGATAACCTCGGCTTCACTGTACCCGAACAGCTTCAGAAATGCAGGGTTAACCCTGTCCATTTTCCAATCCTGCATTCGGCTTATCACTATTGGAGCCGGATGATTATCAAACGCTTTTAAAGACCATTTAAAGTGCTCAGGCATCAAGCGAGCCTTTTACCCTTTTGATTTCGTGAACAGATTTGCATTGGGAAACGGAATTCCGGTTATAATATTTCGGCGAGATTGTTGCCAGCAAGACGAAGAATCACGTCTGCTTTATATTTCAGCTCCTGGGTCATTTCAGACTCCAGCGTCCGTTTTTTAGTGATTATTTGATTTTAAAAATAATGACGGCTTTGTAAAAAGTCCAATATTTGCGTTACGCGCAATTTCTCAGAATTTTACGTACGCCAAATACTCTGCATTCTTTGAAATTGCGCAAACCTTGATCTTGAATTTTTTTTCAAGGCCGTCATCTTTCTGATCACCATGATCCCTTCATTTTTACACCGCCTGGTTTATTAATGCCTTTCTTGCCGGACGCCATCTGACAAAAAAACCGAGAATCGACCTACAGACAGATCGATCTCTTCCTATTATCTTATCAACTGATAATGAGATTTCATTTTCACAAGGGATTAAATCCCTTGTGTCTGGCATTGATAACTGAAGCAAAGGAGATGTTTACATGGCAAGCAATTTTCGCATCAAAAGCCGCCGGAAAGGCAGCGCGCTTCACCTGAATCTGATCGGCGATTTTGATGGTACTTCTGCAATGGAGTTGATATATGCCATTGAAAAGTATACCGTCTCGACTCAAAGTGTTTTAATTGAAACGGATGAACTGAACGATATGCATCCCTTTGGCCAACAGGTGTTTTTGAAAAAACTGCCGCTTTCCCAGGCCTCGCGGAAAGAATTGGTTTTCACTGGCAAACATCGCAGTGAGCTCGTTCCTTGAGCCTTGTTGCACGCGTTGCGGCGCTTCGGCAAATAGCGTAATGATGCATTCATCATTGATATCGCCATGGGAAACAGAATCCCTCGAATTTAGATGCATTTTGGGTTCACCAAAACAGGGAAGGAGTAATGAATATGGCGGATATCGTTGAAAACCCTGAAGCTTATTTCCGGGCAATGATGCCTGAACGTGATTCCCTGCTAAGGGCGCTGGAAGCAGAAGCCGAATCTGAATCCATACCCATTGTGGGCCCTGTGGTGGGAGAGCTGCTGTTTGTGCTGGCCCGGGCTACGCAGGCGAAAAACATACTGGAGTTGGGAACGGCCACGGGATATTCGGCCATTTACCTGGGGCGGGGATGCGAACCGGCGGAAGGACGCGTTTTGAGCCTGGAATATGATGCGGAGTTGGCAGAAAGAGCGCGGAAAAACATCGCCCTTGCCAATCTTTCACAAACCGTTTCCGTTTTCGAGGCCAATGTTATTGAAGCGCTCCCAGAGCTTGCCGGCCCGTATGATTTTGTTTTCATGGATATTGAAAAACAAGACTACGGTGTCGCATTGGGCCATTTGGAGGCGATCGTCCGGCCGGGCGGGCTGCTGATCGCGGATAATACCGCTTTCAAGGACGCTGATGCCTTCAACCAGGCCATTTTTTCCGCTCCCGGCTGGCAGAGCGTCCAGATTCTGGCCTATCTCCCGATGCATTCCGGCCTCCACGACGGTCTTTGTTTCGCGGTTCGCCTGTAGTATCCCTTGACGTGAAAGAACGAGTCCGTCAAACTCGTCTTTTTAAGGTCGAACCCGGTCAACAGCCAGATGGGACATTTAAGAGGTTTTATGAACAACAATCATTCCGATAGCGGCAGTCGCCTGGTATATTCATCGGAAACCTCCCAATTGTGTGAGAATTGCGGCAAACCCCGCGCAAAATGCCGTTGCCGGCAAAAGCCGGCGGCGCCTTCCGGCGACGGCATTGTCCGGGTAGGGCGGGAAACCAAGGGGCGTAAGGGCAAGGGGGTTACCCTGGCCACGGGAATCCCCCTTGACGAAGACGCGCTCAAAGTCCTGGCCAAACAGCTCAAGGCCAAATGCGGCAGCGGGGGAACCGTTAAGAACGGGGTAATCGAAATCCAGGGGGATCATCGGGAATTGCTCATGGAAGAACTCAAAAACGCGGGGTTTACCGTCAAACGCACCGGCGGGTGAGCAAAAGATAGCATTGCATTGAGAGGCGCCTCGCCGATTAACCCCCCGGATCTTTCGATGAAATTGTTGGGGTTATTGAAGTGCTCTTTCTGAATACCCTTTGTTCGATGCCCTTAGGACCCGGTAGTAAGAAAGTCTTTACATACAAAACCGATTTTGATATGAAATTAAAAACCGAAAAAAAAGTAACGAGGTGTTGTGTTTGTTAAAATTGTCGACAATCGACAATATTCTTCCCACCATTCTTTTCGGAGGCCGCCATGAACAAAACCGGCAGGTGGTTTGACGCAATCATCGCGGGCACTGGACCCGGAGGCGCCACCGTGGCAAAGGAACTCGCTCAAAAAAACCAAAAAGTTCTTATGCTGGAAAGGGGAGACAATTCGGGCATAAGAGGCACAAACTGGCAGGCTGGTATCATGGCGGGCATTCCCGGAAGAAGTCTTCTTTTTGCAGACAGAATGCTTGCCATGGTCCGCGGAATTACCACCGGGGGAAGCTCAGTGTTTTACTATGCCACGGCCTTTGAACCTCCGGTTGAAATGCTTCGCTCCCACGGCGTGGATATCGCCAACCAAGTGGAGGAAATTAAAAAAGAGCTTCCCTGCGCGCCGTTAAAAGACGAGCTGCTTGGCCCCATGGCAAAGCGCATAATGGAAAGCGCGCGGGATCTGGGATACGACTGGAACAGGCTGCCCAAATTCATATACCAGGACAAATGCAGGCCCGGCTGCTGGC
>SLPT01000404.1 GCA_007131845.1 Desulfobacteraceae bacterium
ATGGTGACACGGTTTCCGATCTGCACGCTTCCCGCAATGCCTGCCTGCGCCACGATCAGACTATGATCGCCGACGCTCACATTGTGGGCGATATGGACCATATTGTCCGTTTTTACGCCGCACCCGATGCGCGTGGAACCGAACGTGGCCCGGTCGATGGTATTGCATGCACCGATTTCAGTATCATCACCAATCTCTACGATGCCGGTCTGGGGGATTTTGTAATGCGCCTCCCCTTCGGGGGTAAACCCGAAACCGTCGCTTCCGATAACCGTACCCGCATGAATGATCACACGGCTGCCGATAATGCATCCGTCCATCACGGTCACGTTCGGCATGATCTCGGTATCGCTGCCGATGGAAACATCATCGCCCACAAACGCGCCCGGGTATATGACGACCCGATCACCTAAGACGGCACGGTTTCCCACAAAGGCATTGGGCCCCACAACGGTTTCGGCTCCGATGGATACGCCGCGGCCGATATCGGCTTCCGGACTGATCCCGGCAAACGGCCGTTTTCTGGGGTTAAACATAGCCATGATTTTTGCGAAAGCCAGCCGGGGCCGCTCATGGCGGATCCACGCGGGAACCGTTTTCCCATCAAAACGTTTTTCAAAGCTTTTGGGCACAACCACCGCGCCCGCGCGGCAATCGGGCAATTTTTTCAGCAAAGCCGGGGTTTCGGCAAAAGTGATGGCTGTTTCATCGGCATGGTCAAAAGGAGCCCCGCAAAAAACAAGACGATCCGGGTCGCCTTCCACCGCACCGCCCACCGCTTCAGCCAGTTGAAAAACCGGTATACTGCATGCGTCCGGATCTGTCATTTATTCCACCTGTATCAGGGCCATTCCTTGACGGCTTCTTAAGTAAAAAGTAATGCACTAAATAGTGATGCACCCGTAAAAAGTCGCGATCCGACGACTTTGTAAAAAGTTCAAGATCAAGGCTTGTGCAATTTTCGAAGAATGCAGCGTACTTGGCGTACGTGAAATTCTGAGAAATTGCGCGTAACGCAGATATTGGACTTTTTACGAAGTCGTCAATAGTGACGGCTTTACAAAAACACATCACAGAGCGCAGATGCCCATTGTGCAGCGAACCGTCTAAAGGTTCCCGTCGAACTGCTCGTTATAGGCATGGATCACCCGGTCCGTAACATCGATGGTACTTGGATAATACACTGCAGCACTTCGTTCGATGATCAGCAGGTAGCCCTCCTGCTTGCCGATCGTCTCGGCAATCCCGAAAACTTCATTCTGAAGTTTTTCCACCATACGGATTTCCATTTCCCGGAACTCGGATTGGTATTTCCGCTGCATGCTCTGAAAATCATAGCGGCGCATCTCCAACTCCTGCTGCTGCTGCTCTCGCCGCTCCGCGCTCATAACCATGGAATCACGCTGCAGCTGCTGCATCATGGACTCGATTTCCTCGCCTATCTTGCGAAGGTCGGATTCCATGGAGCGCCCCTGCTCCTGGATTCTTGCCTGGACTGCACGCCCCGCCTCCGACTCCATGAGTATCCGTTGAAAGTCGATAATGCCGATCCTTCCGGAATCCGATCCGGCGGCCTGCACCGCAAATGCAAACACGCAGATGATACTCCCAAATACGGCTAATATGGCTTTTTTCATGATATTTCCATCCTCCCGATCATCCCTTCCCGTCAATACGGGATATTGTATAAGCCATCCTCACGAAAAATCTCTTTTCATTTTGCCTTTTTTCACTTCGCGCCTTTTTGCGCTTCCACGAGCAAAGATCAGAACATGCCGCCAATGGAAAATTCCCACCTGCCGGAAGGTTCTCCCTCCCTCCGGTCCAGGATGTGGCCCCTTTCGAGGCGGATCGGCCCCATGGGGGAATACCAGCGTATCCCGTATCCGGCGCTTCTTCTCAGGTTATCCGGTTCAATGCTGTCTCCGGATCGGTAGACATCACCCGTGTCATGGAACAATACGCCCATGAGACCGGCCTGCCGGACCAGGGGAAAAATCAGTTCCAGGTTGAACAGGACGTATTGTTCGCCGCCGACTTCCATGCCATCGTCATCAAATGCGGAAATTCCGCGCCAGTCAAACCCTCGCATCGAGTTGATCCCGCCCAGGTAGAACTTTTCATAATCAGGCAGCATCTTGCCGCCCGACTTCCGGACATATCCCCCTTCTGCATTGGCAAAGAAAACAAATTCCCAGAAAAGAGGAAAATAATGCCCCAGCTCCAACCGGGTTTTGTTGAATCCGACATTTCCGCCCAGCCCTGCAAACTGGTGACTGATGCGGTGCCGGGATCCTTCCGTCGGATTGATCCGGCGATCCCGGGTATCGAAGGTAAGACCGGTCGTGATGCTGCTCGTCTCGTACGTTCCCTCCTCAATGCGTCTTCGCTCCAGGTACAGGTCGCTGACATCGGAAATATCGCTGTAATCATATCCATAGGAAACAAAAGCGCGGGTATAGTCCAGTACAGGATAGGACAGGCGAACCTGCCCGCCCCTTGAATCCCGGTCATAATCGTCGTAATCCCGCTCCCACCGGTAGGCGGTAAATCCTGCTGAAAGCGGAATATCAAACAGCCAGGGCTCAGTGAAGGAAAAGGAAAACTGACGGGAACGCCTGCCCATCTGACCCCGCAACTCGACAACCTGACCCCGGCCTAAAAAATTCCGCTCCTCGATGGACGCCATCATGTAGAGCTTGTCGATGGCGCTGTATCCCGCCCCGAAGGAGAAGCTTCCGGTCGGCTTTTCCTCCACATCGATTTCCAGGTTGAGCCGGTCGGGATCGTCGGCCGGAACCGTCTGGATGTCTATATCCTCGAAGTAATCGAGGCGGTAGAGGTTTCTAACGGACCGCCTGAGACCGCTACCACTGTAAAGACCCTGTTCATGGACATGAAGCTCTCTGCGGATCACCTTGTCCCGGGTCTTGGTATTGCCGGTAATATGGATTTCATCGAAGTGGACAGGCCGATTCTTGCGGATATTGAAAACAAGGTCGACGGCGTCTTTTTCCGGGTGCCGGCGCGTTTCGGGATAGATATCAGCCATGGCATATCCTTGATCCCCATACAGGTCGGTGAGAAGCATGACATCTTCCTGCAGGACCTCCCGGTTGAACCACTCTTCCCCGTCGATGGAAATCATCTCCAGCAGCTCTTCACGAGGCAGGATCAGGTCTCCGTCGACATCCACAGAGCCCATTTCAAAACGCGGCCCCTCATCGATGCGAATGGTGATATAAATCCAGTCCCCTTCGAATGTGATTTCCGGTTCGGCCACCCGTGCTTCCGCGTACCCTTCCCGCTGGTAAAATGCGGTCAGGCGCATGATATCCTGCTCCAGAACATCCGGGTCCAGGTCTCCCGATCGGGTAAGCCAGGAAAAAAAACCTTTTTCTCGGGTTTGCATCGCCTTTTTCAGGGTTTCGTCATCGAAACTCCGGTTTCCCCGCAGATCGATTTCCCGGATCCGGACCTTTTTCCCCTCGTCGATCTGAAACTCGAGATCCCCCTGGTTGTTGGGCAGTTCCTCCACCTCGAAGC
>SLPT01000154.1 GCA_007131845.1 Desulfobacteraceae bacterium
GGCGGAATTGTTTGTCACGGATGTCAGGGAAAAACTTCGGGGGCTGGGGAAAGCCATCGAAGAAAAAAGCGGCGAGGAGATCGAAAAGGAGGCGCATTCCCTCAAAGGGGCCGCATCCAACCTTTCGGCGGAAAAAGTCCGCTACCTCGCCGCCAATATCGAAACGGCGGGGATACAAAACGACATGGAGTCGGTTTTGGCGACTTACCGCCTCCTTCTGGATGCCGTCGAGGAACTCGTGGATGTTTTGCAGCGTGAAGTGATCAACACGGCGCACTAAATAGTGTCTCTTTTCGGCGCACTATTCTTTCTTCATTGCTGCAATCATCTGCGTTTCTCCGGCGCTTTCCGCATCCGGGCGACTTCCCGGACCCGGGCGGGGAGGCTGCATGGCGGTATGCACCCGGCTGAACAAAAACAAGATCAGATAATCGCAGGGCATCGCGGTATCGATAGCCTTCAGTGTCTTGATATATTGCTTCTGCAGCGCTTTGTCTTCCCGGCTCTCCCCCCGGATCTTTTCCACGGGTTCTCCATTGTTTCTCCCATTGTGGTTCAAAACGGAAAGTTCATGCCGGTATTCTGCGGCCAGGTATTTTTTCAGGTGCCCCGGCAGGGTGATTTCCACGTCGGAAAGCCGGTGTCTGTGCTTGTCCAGTTGTTCCCGGAGTTCTCCGGAGGCTGTTTTCCAGAAGTTTTTGCAGGCATTTTTATATACCGTAAGAAGACCGGGGAAATCCTGGATGTTTTTTTTCTTGAGCCGGCTGATCTCCGGCATCAGTCGTGCCGTGTTCGTGAACAGATTGCGTCCGGTAACGGTCTTGAAAATCATCGCCAAAACTGCGTACATGTCCTGAAGATGAAAGACGCGGGACAGTTCATTGCCATAAACCGCCCGCAGGATCCGGTTGCCGAAGATGTGTGAGGGGGTTGCATAGGAGGGGGTGCCTGCAAGCAGCGGCTGCGCAATGCGCCCGTCTTCCCCGGGACGGTAGCACAGAGCGGTTTCCAGGTCGATAAGCCCCAGTTCGTAGGCGCTCGGATTTGCCAGGATGTGGTCGGCTCCGTCCAGAAAGGCCGCAACATACATATTGTCCGGCTTGAGGTCCCGTACGGCCGTAGAGCGGTTTTTCAGTCGGTAGAGCAGCTCAAGGAGGTTGATGATCAAGCCCTTGATCCGTCCCCGGTTGGAAAAGAAATTTTTGTTTTTCGATGCCTTATGCACGATTCGCCGGAATTCGTCGATGGCGGGCTTTTTCTCATCGACCAGTTTTTTGGTCATTTTCTCGATTCTCGTAAACGTCCCATCCGGCAGGTCTTCCGGATCGATGTCCGGGTGCATTCCCGCTATATGAGAAAAGAACCATTCCTGTTTCTGGTAATCCGCAAGAGACCAGGGCGCTCCCGCATCCTTTAAGATTTTTTCAACCCATCGGTCATAGGTTTTTGCTATGGCATGCATGTTGTAATAAACCCGGTCGTTGTCTTCGCCGTAGAGCGCTTCGAATACCATGAAGTCGGATATGGCTTCCGGCCCGTTCCTGCTGATTTCCTGGCGGGTGTGATCGATGGCGTGATGGAGGGAATCGATGATCTGGTTGAAAAACCGGTACCTCGACAGGGTCATGAAAAAGACGAACCCTTCGCCGATTTTCAAATAATCCTGTAGTTGGGGAAATTTTGTCAAAAGCCGGATAAATTCTTCTTCGGCTTCTTGCTCCGATATATAGGAGGGCAGCCGCACGAGCGGCACCTTTTTAAGAATCGCCCCGAGTTCCGGATAGACGCAGGGAATGCTCTTCTGAATACGCCGGGCAATCGCCCTGTCGCGGTTCAGGTAGTTGAGATAGGCGTTGAAATCCGTGATGGGACGGGGGGGGATCTTGACGACCAGAAGATCGTCGTAGATTGCCTTGTAGCAGGTGCTTTTGCTTTCCACCTTCTCACCTAGCGGCTCGATGCTCACCCGGCGGGTTTTCCATGCCGACCGGTAGCGTATCCGGAATTCGTAGATGGACTCGCCGCTTGCCTTTTCCACAACGGGAATTACCCGTACCGCGTCGGGTGCGTTGTTTTTTCCTGTCACCTGCAGCTTGAAGAGTTCCACGAAGTACCGGATCAGCGGCTTTATGTCTCCCGGTGGTTTTGGCATAATATCATATTTTTTCGTAGGGTTATGTTATTCAGAGACTCTCTGCCGCCCCGGAAGGGATCATCGGGCGGGATTTGCTTTCATATCCAGGTTGACCTTGTTCATGAACTTATCATATAGTTAGTGGCTGAACGGAAACCGTCTTTTTCGCTAATTTTCGTATCAGGCTCAAATTTTAATCCTCAAAATACGCATAGTATTCCTCCGGTTAAAATTATAGCCTTTCTTGAACTTGACGAAAAATCCTGGTTTTCGTTCGGTCACTAGTTAGTGGCTCATGGTTTTGTAAAACGTTTTCATCGGCGGCCGGCTGCAATTTCGGAAAAATATCGAATTCTTTGAAGGTTTCGTTTATTATGCCCTATCTTATCGTTTTTCGCAACGACGAAAAAATCATGGAGCACAAGGTGGTCCCCCGAAAGCAGCTTCGCATCGGCCGGGGGCGGGACAATGATATCGTTCTTTCGGATTCCGCGGTTTCGGGGCTTCACGCGGAAATCGAGTACGATGACGGCTTTTACTATGTCACCGATTACCAGAGCAAAAATGGTACGTTTGTAAACCGGGAACTCGTGATCTCCCGGCGGCTGGCACATGACGATGTCATTTCCATGGGAAGCCACAACCTGAAGTTCATGTTCGCCGAAGGCGAGCAGGTACCCACATTTTCCGAGACATCCCGCCAGGAAGCCACCATGCATATCGATACGCCGCATCACCGCAGCCGCCTGGCGCGGAGTGTGGCGAAAATCGCGGAGCGTGGGAACCGATCCGGCGCCCTTGGCATGATTAACCTGCTCAGGGCCGACTCAAATCCCGTGGTCCTGAACAAGCCCGTTTCCACGATTGGCCGGGATGCGGGGTGCGACATTCAGGTGAAAGGCTGGTTTACCGCCGGCATCGCGGCCGAAATTCACAAGAAAACGGGCGGCTACTATCTCCATCCCGTAAGCGGAAAACCGCCGCTTGTCAATTCAAAGCCTGTGAACAAGGCGGTTTTGCTCAACGAATTCGACATGATTCAGGTGGGATCCACATCCATGCAGTTTGAGTTCCAGAAGGATGATAACGCCGAGTCGACCAGGAATTTATGAAACACGCGGACAAATCCCAAACCACATCCCCGGAAGACGGGTCGAAGGACATATCCCCCGAGCACGCAGCCCCGGATGCTATCCCGGAAGACGAAGCCGCAGCCGGCTCCTCTTCAGACGGGGGGCTTCCGTCCCTGTCAGTGCGGATGGAGCGGGGTTTTCATCTCCTTTCAGGGGGCGTATTGGTCCTGCTGGCTGCGGCCATGGTTCTGGCATACCCCGCGACGCCGCTTTTGATAATCGTTCTGGGGACGGCCTTTCTGGCGGTGCTTCTGCTGGCCGTTTTCATCCACAC
>SLPT01000235.1 GCA_007131845.1 Desulfobacteraceae bacterium
TTCGGAAAAGACAATCCGCCATATCCGTCCCGGCGGACGGGCAGTAAGCGGGGATGAATTCTCTGGAGAAGGGTTTTTGTCCTTTCCGGTTTCCAAAAGTCGATAGTTTATTCAAGCCGATCGGATCGCGTTATTGTTTTGCCAATTAAATTATCGGACAAGACGGTTGATATGACGAAGCGTGCAATCTTTCCCGTAATGCTTCTTTGCCTGTTTCTGGTGATGGTCTCATGCGCCACTACCGGCGCATCCCCCAGTCAGAGATACGCCGAGGCAGAGGCCTGCTACAACCGTCTCCAGAGGGATGAAGAGCGAAAACAATACCGCAGCTACTGGCTCAACTGCATTCGCCAGTTCGAGTCGGTATGCCGGATCAACCCGGAAGGAGCGTGGGCGCCCGCCGGATTATACATGTCCGGCCGTCTCTACCGGGAGCTGTATGAAATTTCCCGAAAGCCGTCCGATCGGAACAATGCGCACGCGGCACTGGAGCGGGTTCAAAACGACTATCCTGACAGTGCCTATAGCAAGCGGGCGACTGCGGAGCTTAGCCGCACGGGTGGGGGATCCGGCAAAAAGAGCCTGACTGAAGAGGCCAGAAGCCAGTATTTCAAGGCGGAGGCTGCCTACTCGGATTTGAAAAAATCCCGGAAAAAGCTGAAGTACCGCTCCTATTGGCTCGAGGTGATCCGTGAATTCGACGCGGTCAACGAAATCGAGCCTGAAGGACCATGGGCCGCGGCGGGGCTCTACAGAACCGGAGAGCTCTACCGGGAGCTCTACTCGCATTCCTACAGCCCGGCGGATGAAAGAAAGGCCGAGGAGATTTTCCGGGAGGTCACCCGGAGATACCCGGACAGCGCATACAACAAGCGCGCGCAGGTGTCCCTGGGCGGCTCCGGGGGCGGCTCCGGAAGGGGTGGTCAAGGCGATCCCATTGCCCGGCTTACGGGAAAGGGTACGACTTCCGGGACGGTCGTTTCATCAAAGGACAGTGAGGACAAAGAACCGCTGGCGGGGGATCCGACAACTGTCACAGGCATCCGGTACTGGTCCAATCCCGATTACACGCGTATCGTCATCGATGCCAACCGGGAAACCGATTACATCAACAATCTGTTGAAAAAGGATCCTTCCCTCGATTTGAATCATGAGCGGCTCTACGTGGATCTGAAACAAAGCAGGCTCTCCGAGGATATCGAGCGGCGGATAACCATTGACGATACGCATCTGAAAGATGTGCGGGCCGGCCAGTTTTCCCCGGATACGGTGCGGGTGGTGGCGGACATGAAATCCTTCGAGGACTACAATGTCTTTGCTCTCAAAAATCCCTTTCGGATCGTCATCGATATACGGGGGGAGGCTGATTCACCGCAGCCCGTTACGGCGAGTCTTGGCGACGATTATCACACCGGGGAGATCGACCGGCAGGATTCCGCATCCATTGCCCGGCAGTTGGCCCTGGGCGTTCGGCGCGTTGTCATAGACCCCGGACATGGCGGCAGGGATCCGGGGGCGCCGGGCGCGCTGCCGGGCGTCTATGAAAAGGACGTGGTGCTCGGTCTTTCCAAAACCCTGGCAAAAAAGATCGAAAGGGATCTCGGCCTGGAAGTCATCATGACCCGGACGACGGACACCTACCTGACCCTGGAGGAACGAACGGCGATTGCCAATACCCATAAAGCGGATTTGTTCATTTCGGTGCATGCCAATGCGTCGAGAAACCAAAGCGCCCACGGGATTGAAACCTATTTCCTGAACCTGACGACGGACGAAGACTCCATAGCCGTGGCGGCAAGGGAAAACGCCACGTCGAAGAAAAATATCAGCGAGCTGCAGGAGATTTTGAACGATCTGATGCAGAATGCCAAGATCAATGAATCGAGCCGCCTTGCCACCTACGTGCAAAGGGGCATGTACGGCAAGACCTCCGCCCATTACAACCCGGTGGCCGACAAGGGGGTGAAACAGGCCCCGTTTTACGTACTGCTCGGGGCCCAGATGCCGTCTGTTCTCATCGAGGCCGGATTTCTCAGCAATCCCAGGGAATGCAGGCGTCTGATGGACGAGCAATACCAGCGGACAATCGCCAACGGCATCGTCGACGGGATTCGTTCTTTTATCAGCGACACCCGGCCGCCGGTCTATGTTTCTTCGGATTGATCGTATCCTTTGATAGTGCCTGAGTGATACTGCCTGAGCGAAAAGTATGGGTGATTATCAGGATCGGATTTTTTGTTAAAACGTTATAACTGCTTATAATTAATATAGATAGGGACTTGCAGAATATGGGAATACGATCACTTTCCGTGCTCGACGGCCGTTATGGACACCTGACGGAAGCATTTCATGACATTTTTTCGGAATACGGGCTGATCCGGTATCGTATCTACGTTGAAACCCGGTGGCTTCGGTTTCTGCTGGAAGATCTCGGGCTGGAAAAAGCAAACGCTGATCTTTTGGCGTATATCGACCGGATATACGAGCGTTTCGACGTAAACGGCGCCCTGGCGGTAAAAGAGATTGAAGCCCAGACCAATCATGATGTGAAGGCCGTTGAATACTACATCAAGCGGCAATTGTCGGAAGCCGGCTACGAACAAATCGGGGAATGGGTTCATTTCGCCTGCACCTCGGACGACATCAACAATACGGCCTATGCCATGATGCTCCGGGAGGGCAGGAGCCGGCTGGCGGATCTGTTGCGGGAGGTGCTTGCCCGACTGGAGGAGCTGGCAAAAGAGCACAAGGGTGTGCCGATGATGGCGAGAACCCACGGTCAGCCGGCAACGCCTACTACTGTGGGAAAAGAGTTTGTCAATTTTGCGTGGCGTTTCCGCCTGGAAACGGAAGGCCTCGAAGCCCTGCCGGTTGCGGGCAAGATGAACGGCGCCAGCGGCAACTTCAACGCACACCATTTCGTGCTGCCGGATGTTGACTGGATCGGTGCGAGTAAGCGTTTTTTAAGGGATTACCTGGGTCTTGAACCGCTGTTGTACACCACGCAGATCAATCCCTCCAATCACCTTTCTGCCATGCTGCATGCCATGGTGCGGATTGCTGCGGTCGTGACCGACCTGGACCGGGACATGTGGGGTTATATTTCACTCGGCTATTTCAGGCAGAAGCTGAAGGAGGGAGAGGTGGGTTCCTCGACCATGCCGCACAAGGTCAATCCCATCGACTTTGAAAATTCCGAGGGAAACATGGGTATTGCCATATCTATCATGGAGCACATGGCGGTCAAATTGCTCAAGTCCCGTTTTCAGCGGGATCTGAGCGACAGCACCGTGCTTCGCAACCTGGGCGTCGGGTTCGGGTACCTGGCGGTAGGGCTAAGGAGCACCATGAAGGGACTGGGCAAACTTGCCCTCCACGCGGAGCAGATCGAAAAGGACCTGCAGGATAACCTGGAACTGCTGGCCGAGCCAGTCCAGACGGCTATGCGCCTGTACGGAGAGCCTTCTCCTTATGAAAAGTTAAAAACGCTGACGCGGGGTCGGAAAATTACACGGAAGGATTTAGATGATTTTCTCGGCAA
>SLPT01000316.1 GCA_007131845.1 Desulfobacteraceae bacterium
ATTTTGTATTGTTTCATCTTGGACAGCAAGGATGGATGGCTGATCTCAAGAAGCTTTGCCGCCCGTGTTCTGTTTCCTCCGGTTTTCGCAAGCGCTTTGCTGATCATGATTTTTTCCAGTTTTTTCTTTCCGGCTTTCAGTGAAAAACCGGCAAGAACATCACCGGATACAACTTCACCGCTGTTTTTCGATCGATCCCGGATCGCAGGGAAATGATCAGGGCAAAGGGTGTTTTCTTCAGCCAGAACGACGGCCCGTTCAATCATGTTTTCCAGTTCCCTCACGTTTCCCGGCCAGTGATAATCCAGCAGCATCGCCATGGCTTTCGAAGACACACGATAAATCTCTTTTTTCATTTTGCGGCTGTAGCGTTCCATGAAAAAATTGCACAGCAGCGGAATGTCCTCGGTTCTCTCCGCCAGGGGCGGCAGGTGGATGGGCACGACATTGAGCCGGTAATACAGGTCCTCCCGGAAGTTTCCCCGCCGGATTTCATCCTCCAGGTTTTTGGATGTGGCGGCGATTATCCGGGTATCCACGTGTTTTTCCGTGGAGGCTCCCAGGGGGCGGATTTCACTTTCCTGGAGCACCCGGAGCAACTTGACCTGCAATGCCAGCGGAAGATCCCCGATTTCATCCAGAAAAATCGTTCCGCCCTGAGCCGCTTCGAACAAACCGCCATAATCCCGGTCTGCGCCGGTAAACGCGCCTTTTTTATGCCCAAACAATTCACTTTCAAGTAAATTGTGAGGGATTCCTGCACAATTTACCGGAACTATTTGTTTTTTACATCTTTTGCTATACCTGTGAATTCCTCTTGCAACCAGTTCCTTGCCTGTTCCGCTCTGCCCGGTGATCAGAATGGTCGTATCATATTGGGCCACCTTGACGGCCAGCTTGAAAAGTTCCTGCATCGATTTGCTTTTTGCAACCATGTCGTCAAAGGAATGAGACCCCTCGACCTCCTCGATCCGTTGTTTCAAAAGGATGTTTTCGGCACGCAGCTGCTTTCTTTCATGGGCTTTTTTCAGAGTCAGAAGGATTTCATCCGGCTTGAACGGTTTGGAAATATAGTCGTAGGCACCGCGTTTCATTGCTTCGATGGCGGTGTCGATGCTGCCGTAGGCGGACATCATGATCACCTCGGTGCCTTCCAGGTGTGCGGAAGCTTCCTCCATGAACGTCATACCATCCATTTTGGGCATCCGGATATCACAGAAGATATAATTGTAAGAAACGGATTGAACCTTCAGGAGCGCTTCTTTTCCATTGGCCGCCTCGTCCACTTCATACCCGGCATCTGCCAGCAGTGCAGACATCATATGGCGCATGTTGGTCTGGTCGTCAACGATCAGTATTCTGTTGTTTGACATATTCGCAAGTCTTTCCAGGTATCAGGCGGACCGATCATCCGACGCCTTTCCGGCCGAAGGCAGGTGGATGACAATGCATGCGCCTGCCTGTTGATTGCTGCGGGCGTATATGCTGCCGCCGGCGGCTTCTATGATCATATAGCTGACGTACAATCCAAGCCCTGTTCCTTTGCCGGTCTCTTTTGTCGTATAGAACGGGTCAAAGACCTTTTCTGCATCCTCATCCGAAATGCCGCATCCGTTGTCGGAAACAGCAATGCAGATCCACTGACTGTCCGCGCTTGTGGATGTTTCGAGATGAATTTCACCGACCTCCGGTATATCGGCCTCGTGGATCGAATCTGCGGCATTGATAATAAGATTGACAAACACCTGGCGGAGCTTGTTGTAGTCAGCCTTTATACGATCGGGATTTGCTGTGAAATCAAAATACAGACGGATGTTTTCCATCATGGGCTGGTGCTGGAGCATTCTTCCTGCTTCATAAAGCAGGTCGTGGACGGAAAAATCTGTAAATCCATCGGGGGTTGGCCTGGAAAAATCGAGCAATTGCCGAATGATCTTGTTAATTCGCTGGATTTCGAATTCCCCGCGGTCAATATAATCCAGCCCGGCCGTATCTCCGGGGGCCATCCTTACCCGGAGCAGCCCCAGGTATCCCAGCACGATACCGACCGGATTGCCGATTTCATGTGCGATTCCAGCTGATAGCCTGCCGATGGAAGCCAGCTTTTCTGCGCGAATGATTTCGTGTTGCGCCTTTTTCAGATCCTGATTGGCTTTCTCGATTGCTTCCAGGGACTGCTCAAGCTCCCGCCGGTCGTCTTCAATGCGGTGGACCATCCGGTTGAGCGATGAAGACAGCCTGCTGAATTCGTCGTTTCGGTCCTCGGTAAAAAACGCCAACGTCCCGGAATGCCTGTAGCTTTCGGTGAGGCGAATCAGCCGTTGGATGGGCCGGGTTACAAGGCTTGCCAGGCGGTAGACGCCAATGAACAGAAGGATCAGGAAGTTGATTACCAGATAGCCAATGGCAACCTGCTGTGCATTGCGCAGTATTTGATAATCGGAGGAGAGACTGATCGCAACACTGCCCGCCCCGGCTTCGTTTTCAAGAGGAACCGAAAGAACAAGATATTTGCTTCGAGGCCAGAATATGCCCCATTCTCTTCCGCTAAAATCGTATGCCGGACTACCGTCGTTTACGGATCGTTTTGCCATTCGGATGGCCGTATTACGGATTTCATCACGATCTGTACTGAATAATGCGTGCGTTTCGGTTTCAAGCTCATAGACGATACCGGAAATTCCGGACAGGTCCATGGCCTTTATAATTGAATTTTCCTGAACAGGGACGTCAGAGGCAACGACTGCTTCCGTATAAAACGAATTGATCCATTGTTTACCGGTCTGAAAATGATTTTCAATAATATGTCGTTCAACAATACGCAACAAAACAAAATTGGTCAAAGCGACGGCGGCAAACAGCAGCAGTGCAATCGTAATGGCGATTTTGACCTTCAGGCTTTTAAGAACCACGGTTTACGGACGTCCCTGTTGGCTGGAGGATTACGCTCGTTCTGTCAGAGCCGATACATCGACAATGCCTGTAACTACTTCAACATATTATTAAATGGTAAGTAAGATATTATCAAGACTTAATTGAAAAAATCGATTTGGCAGGAAACCAGCGCAGGGTTGTTGATCGGGAACATAGGATATGCTAGCTGATTGTGACTTTTACCGGTCCATCAAAATTCGCTATTCGATTTTATCGAAATCGCAATCGAAATCGGGATCGAAATCGATGTTTCAATTCGGCCGATTCAGGCCCGCCCGGCTTCATAGGGGTGAGCCTTCACGTCCTGCCCCCCCGCTTCGACACACTGACACGATTTCGATCCCGATTTCGATTTCGAAACTGAAAAACCAGTGTCCAGGCAAAAAAAAAGCCCCGACGTTTTACCAACATCGGGGCTTTTCTATAATGGAATTCGGCGGCGACCTACTCTCCCACCGGGTTTCCCTGGCAGTACCATCGGCGCTAAAGGGCTTAACTTCCGTGTTCGGGATGGTAACGGGTGTCTCCCCTTTGCCATCGCCACCGAAAATCGTAATGCAAACTCATCAAAACGCTCAGCCCAATATA
>SLPT01000335.1 GCA_007131845.1 Desulfobacteraceae bacterium
GAAACCCGCAGGGTATCGCCGATGCCGTCCAGAAGCAGGCAGCCGATCCCTACGGCGGATTTCGTAATGCCGGCATAGAGTCCCCCGGCTTCCGTGACGCCGATGTGGAGCGGCACGTCGGAGCGATCCGAAAACAGCCGGTATGCCGCAATCGTCTCCAACACGTCCGAGGATTTGATAGACACCTTCACCTGGTCAAAACCCATGGAGCCCAGAATATCCACGTGATTGAGCGCACTTTCCACGAGGGCTTCCGCACCGGGACCACCATGTTTTTCCAGCAGGCTTTTTTCCAGGGAACCCGAATTGACGCCCACCCGGATGGATATACCGTGATCGCGTGCGCCGTCCACTATCGCCCGTATGCGGCGTTTTCCACCGATATTTCCGGGGTTGATGCGAATCGCATCCGCCCCGGCGTTGATAGCTGCCAAAGCGAGCTTGTAATCGAAGTGAATATCGGCTACAAGCGGTATCGAGATGGCCTTCCTGATCCGGGCGATCGCTTCGGCGGAAGCCATGTCCGGCACGGCAGCCCGTACGATTTCGCAGCCGGCATCCTCAAGCCGCCGGATCTGGGATACGGTTGCATCCACGTCCTGCGTGAAGGTGTTGGTCATGGACTGGACGCTAATGGGCGCCCCGCCGCCCACGGCAACGCTTCCCACGTGGATGGGGCGGGTTTGCCTGCGTGTGATGGTGATGCTCATAGCGTTTATGTACTTGAAATGCCGGCCGAAAGGATTATGATTGGTTTTAATATATCGTAAATACCGTATGTTTAACAGACCCGGCAGGCAAGTTCAAGGGAAATGCGCCCCGGGTCAGATCCAGGTGGAATAGGAAAGGATATCTTACAATGGCATTGGAAGACAAGCAGGGTAAAGGAACCGGACAAAACATGCCCGGCAGCAACGAAAAGGATGCAGAGATCCGGGAAATACTGACCAAGCGGTCGGAAAACGGGGAACTCGCCTGCAAGCGGGCCCTGGCTTTGGCAAAGGAGTCGGGGCTGGACCCGTATGTGATCGGTCGCCATGCCGATGAAATGAAGCTCAAGCTGGTGGCTTGTCAACTGGGTCTTTTCGGTTACCGACCGGAGAAGAAAATCGTCAAGCCCGCTGACACCATTGAGCCGGTGCTGGCGGGCCAGATCGAAAAGCACTTGACCGGCGGGCGGCTGCCCTGCGCCGCGGCGTTTGAGATCGCCGAATCCATGGGCATTGCCAGGATGGATGTCAGCAGCGCCTGCGAAGCCATGAAGGTTTCCATCAAACCCTGTCAACTGGGCGCATTTTGAGTATTTCCGCCGCCGAATCTACTGTAAAAACGGATTGACCTGTTTTTCCCGGCCAATGGTCGTTTCCGGCCCGTGGCCGGTAAATACGCGGACATTGTCGCCCAGCGGGAACAGCTTGTTCCGGATGCTTGCAATCAGGGTGTCGAAGTCCCCGCCGGGGAAATCGGTTCGTCCGATGGATCCGGCAAACAGGGTGTCGCCGACAAAAACCATATCGTCACAGTGAAACGACACCCCGCCGGGCGAGTGCCCCGGCGTGTAAATCACGGACAGTGTGATGTTACCGAATGTAATTTGGTCGCCGTCTGCAAGGATTACATCCGGCGGCGGAGAATTTTCGGTCGACATGCCGAATTGTGCGGCGAACATGCTTAGTGACTCGAGCATCGGGGCATCGTCGGAATGGATGGCGAGTTTTGCGCCGGTGACTTCCTTGAGCCGCCGGTTGCCGCCCACGTGATCGAAGTGTCCGTGGGTGTTGAGGATGTATTCGAGTGTAAGCTGATCTTCGGCGAGGGCCGCAAGGATCCGGTCGGCTTCGTCGCCCGGGTCGATCACCGCAGCCTTTTTGGTCTGCTTGCATCCGAGAATGTAGCAGTTGGCCTGAATCGGCCCAACCGCCATGGTCTTGATAATCATAAACGCTCTCCTTTATTCCTTTCCGGCCCGTTTCCTGGCTTGTTCGACGAGCTCCAGGAGGGATGTTACCTTGTTTTTCGGCGGGCCGCCGGCGGCAAGGCGCCGGTATTGCTCTTCCGGAAGGTTGTTTTTCAGGTACGTATGTACGTCGAAAATCTCCCACCAGCAGTCGATCGTCTTCCAGCAGGCCGAATGTTCTTCTCCCGCCATCAGGCAGTACCGGAACCCGACCTCGTGCCCCAGTCTCGGGCATCGCCGCTTCCGGTCCGCATCCATTTCATCATTCCGATGGTCCATTTTTCCGGCCCCTGCCTTTACTCATCCAATCCCCGTCTTTTGTCCTACCCCCTGCTGCTCAGTTTTCCCGGCTTCGGATTGCCCGCGTATACCTCGCCGGCTTCTGCCAGCAGCGTATCAGGCAGGTCGATATCTTCCTTGAGATTTCCGGACAGGTATGCCTCGTACGCGCCCAGGTCGAGCATGCCGTGGCCGCTCCAGTTGAAGAGGATGACCCTTTCCTTTCCTTCTTCCCTGGCCCGGATAGCTTCTTCAACCACGGCGGCAAGGGCGTGGTTGGTTTCAGGAGCCGGGATGATCCCCTCGGTCCGGGCAAGAAGCACGCCGGCGGCGTATGCTTTGCCCTGAGTGACGGATCGGGGTTCGCAGATTCCTTCATTGACCAGCTGACTGACCGTGGGTGCCATGCCGTGGTAGCGCAGCCCGCCTGAATGAATGGGCGGGGGAACGAAGGCATGTCCTAAACTATGCATGGGAAGCAGGGGGGTGTAGCGGGCGGTATCCCCGTGGTCGTACACGAACGGTGCGCGGGTCAGCGTGGGGCATCCGGCCGGCTCCACCGGGTAGATGGCGATATCCTTCCCGTTGATCTTGTCCTGGACGAAGGGGAAGGCAAGGCCCGCGAAGTTGCTTCCCCCGCCGGCACACCCGATGATGATGTCCGGGTAGTCACCGACCTTTTTCATCTGTTTTTGGGCCTCAAGCCCGATGATGGTCTGGTGAAGCATCACGTGATTGAGAACGCTTCCGAGGGAATAACGGGTTTTTCCGGTTTCGTCCCCCACGGCCGCCTCGATGGCCTCGCTGATGGCAATTCCTAAGGTGCCGGGAGTATTCGGGTCCTTTTCCAGGGCATCCCGCCCGGCCTTGGTGTCCATGGACGGGCTTGGTACGCAGTTTCCGCCCCATGCAGCCATCATGGTCTTCCGGTACGGCTTCTGATCGAAGCTGATCCGGACCATGAAGACCTTGCATTCCACGCCGAACTGGGAGCAGGCGAAGGAAAGCGCACTGCCCCATTGCCCGGCCCCGGTTTCGGTGGTTATTTTGTCGATGCCGAAAACCTTGTTGTAGTATGCCTGCGGCACGGCCGTATTGGGTTTGTGGCTGCCCGGCGGACTGATCGATTCGTTTTTGAAGTAGATCTTCGCCGGCGTGTCAAGCGCCTTTTCCAGGTTGTAGGCCCGTACCATGGGGGCGGGGCGCCAGATGCCGTAGACGTCCAGGACTTCATCGGGAATGTCGATCCAGCGCTCGGTGCTGACTTCCTGCTCGATGAGGTTC
>SLPT01000376.1 GCA_007131845.1 Desulfobacteraceae bacterium
ATCCACGGCAAACCCATGGTTCTGGGCCGTGATGGCCACCTTTTTCGTCGCAAGATCCTGAACCGGCTGATTGCCGCCGTGATGGCCGAATTTCAGCTTGTAGGTCCGCCCGCCCAGCGCCAGGCCCAGAAGCTGGATTCCCAGGCAGATCCCGAAGATAGGGCGGAAACCGATAAGCTTCCGGATGGTTTCAATGGCATAGCCCACCGGCTCCGGGTCGCCCGGGCCATTGGAAAGAAAAATACCGTCCGGTGCCAGACGTCGCACGGTTTCGGCGTCCGTCGCCGCCGGCAGCACGATGATTTCGCATCCCGCGGCCTCCAGACACCGGAGGATGTTGTACTTGATTCCGAAATCAAAGGCCGCCACCCGAAACGCGCCGCCTGCCTGCTTCCATACGGACGGCCCCAAATTTTCATTCAGCGGGGGACCGGGTGCCGGCCGGCCGTTTTTCCAGTACCAGGGCGCCCGGGAGGCAACCGTGGAAACCAGGTCGAGCCCGACCATGGAGGGAATGGACCGCGCTTTTTCCGCAAGCGAGGCCGGGTCCAGGTCCGAGGTGGAAATACAGGCCCGCATGGCACCGGCCTTGCGGATGTGGCGGGTGAGCGCCCGGGTATCGAGCAGGTCGACGCCCAGCTTTCCGCGGGCCGACAGGTAGTCGGCCAAAGACTCTGTCATGCGGTGATTGCTGGGATGCGCCTGGTATTCCCGGATGATAAAGGCTTCCGCCTGGATTCCGGCCGATTCGACGTCCTCCGGGTTCACGCCGTAATTGCCGATCAACGGGTAGGTCATGGCCACGAGTTGTCCCCGGTAGGAGGGGTCTGTCAGAATTTCCTGGTATCCCGTCATGCTCGTGTTGAATACCACCTCCCCGGACGCATCTCCCGGCCCGGTAAAACTCCTGCAGCCGAATGTCCGGCCATCTTCCAGCGCCAACAATGCTTTCATGGTTTTCTTTCGCGTTTTTTTCGAAAAGGGTTTAAACGAATTACAGGGGATCGTTTTCAAGAATCGCCCAGATCCCGCACGGGCAGGCACCCGCGCAGAAACCGCAGCCGATGCAGCGATCCTTCCGGACCCGGTACTCGAAATCCCCGTTTTCCAGTTCCTCGCGGTATATGGCCGCCTGGGGACAAAGGGATTCACAGATGCCGCAGTCCCGGCACGTCCCGCACGAAAGGCAGGCCGAAGAGCACCCCTCGATGCCTTCGGACATTTCCAGGCGCGGATCGAAATATTCCAGGCTGATCCGGGACGGATCGATCACCGCCGGGCCGTCCAGGGCAAAATCCCGGAAACCGGCGTATTCGCTCAAGGTGATATCCGACTGGCCGGCCATTTCGTAGTACCGGTCGTTGTTTCCCGCATCCTTGCCCGAAAGAAGCCCGTGAATGGCCGATGCCGCCTTCCGTCCCGCGCCGATTGAATCGGTCAGAAGCCCGGGGCGCACGATGTCGCCCACGGCAAAGATCTTGGGATCCGTGGTCCGGAACTGCTCATCCACCTTCACAAAGCCGTTTTCAATCTCCACGGTCCCGGGCAGAAATCCCGTATCCGGCACGTCGCCGATGGACACCACCACCGTATCGGCCAAAAGCACATCCCCGTCTTTCAGGACGACCCCCTCGGCCGTGATTTCCTTTGTAAAACAGGGCCAGCGAAACACCGCTCCCGCCGCTTCCGCATGGGCTTTTTCCTTGCCAAAGGCCGCCGGCTCCTGCACATCGATAAGCGTGATCGTTTTCGCGCCCAGCCGGTGGGCTTCCACCGCCACGTCGCAGCCAACGTTTCCTGCGCCGATGACCACGACATGTTCACCGGGCGACCCCGTGGCATCCTGCTTGGCCTTCTGCAAAAAATCCGCTGCCGAGAAGGCCCGTTCGATACCGGGGACATTCAGCATCCGGGGCTTTTTGGCACCGGCTGCAACCACCACATAGTCATAGTCATCCCGAATCTGCTCCACATCGTCGGATTCCAGATGCTTTTCCAGCAGCATGTGACCGACCACCCGGCGCACCCGCTCCAGCTCCGCATCCAGGATCTCGTCCGGAATCCGGCTCTTGGGAATAAGCGCGCTGATCTTACCGCCCAGTTGAGCGGACAAATCGTAAATGGTCGGATCGTGGCCGGCGAGGCGAAGCTGCCAGGCAGCCGAAATACCCGCCGGGCCGCCGCCGATGACGGCCACCCGCCCGCCGGTGATTTCGGGCAGTTCGGGCTCCTTCGTGTGCACCCCGGCCTTTCCCAGCTTCGTGATATCCACCGGCAGCATCTTGGCCCCCTGCCGGGTGCACGAACCCATGCAAAGATTGGGGCACAGGTGCCCGCAGACCGTGGCGGGAAAGGGTGTATACCGGAGCGCCAGGTCCATGGCCTCATCGACCCGTCCTTCGCGCACCAAACGCCAGCGGTCCAGGACCGGGATGCCTGCGGGACAGGCGTCCTGACAGGGCGGCAGGTATATACGATTTTCCCATACCGGAACAAACCGGCGCAACTCGCCCGTGGGAATCAGGGAAATAAGACTCATGTCCCTGTCCGTGATATCCCCCACCAGGCCGCCCGCTCCCAGTTCCTGCTCCCAGACCGAGCTACGGAATCCGGAGACGGTTTTTGTTTTCCGGACGATCTTGTCATGGGGGCTTCTTGCGGTGAGTTTCTGCCAGCGCTCCCGCTCGAAGAGCCTTTCCGGAACATCTTTTTTCCGGCCGACAGCGCTGAGAAAACGATCCAGGCCGGAGCGTAGCCACTGCCAGTCGTCATCGGTCAGGGAAACGATTTTCGAGTCCGTCTTGCTGTATCCGCCATGAGGGCCATTGAAAAAGACCGTACCGGCCACCATTCCCACGAACGGACGATATCCCAGGATGTTTTCCGGGGTTTGGGACTCCACGCCGCAGATCACTGCGATACCGCCGGCCATGAATTCCCCGAAATAATCGCCGACCGAACCCAGGACCCATAGCTGGGGGGGATCAAAGCGGGGATTTTGTTTGGTCATCGTCATACCGCGACTGCCGAGGCTGCCGCCCACGAAGATCGTGCCCTGGCTCATGGCATTGGCCGTGCCGTTGGCCGCGTTGCCGTGTATGACGATGCGGGCACCGGCGTTCAGCCAGCCCGCGTCATCGGATGCGGGGCCGAAATTTTCGATAGTGGTGCCGGGAAATCCCATGGATCCCAGCCGCTGACCGGAATGGCCGGTCACCTTCACGTGTACCGGATCCTTTGCAGCACGCCACAGCCGCCCGCCGATGCCGTGCTGGCCGAAGGCTTCCACCTCGATGACCCGGTAGCCGTCCCGGACGGCTTCCTGAATTTTTTCCTCCAGTACGCGGGACTCCAGCCGCTCGTCGTCGATCCGCCCCGAGAGGATGATTGATTCGGTGGTGTTGTTCATGATGCTGCGCCTTTTTTATGTCTTGTTGCCTTTAGACGTTTTTTCGCTATCGGGATCGGGATCGTCTTTTTATTTTTCGATTTGGATTTGGATTTCGATTTC
>SLPT01000351.1 GCA_007131845.1 Desulfobacteraceae bacterium
GAACCAGCGACTCTCTGCTTAAAAGGCAGATACTCTACCGACTGAGTTAACGGCCCGCACTCCGTCCAATAAAACCATTCTTATATAGATTGACGGCATCAATGTCAACCGAAAAAATAATCGGCTTTTTGATTTTTTCAAACATTGATGTTATTTTTTGTTCCCTTCTCCGGAAACGATGCACCTGTAAAGCCATGATCAGGCGGGTTTTCATCGGCTGGTGGGAAAGCCTTTTTCACCGGACCGTGAAAATAGTTATCAGGGACCGTTTACACGGTCCCGCACCTGGATTTTGCCATCTATCGATCGGTTTTTGTCCGTGCCAGCTCGTAATACAGGGAATCCGGGTAATCTTCGACAATGGTCTGAAAAGCCTCCCGGCTTTTTTCAGGAGCCCCGGTTTCGGCATACATCCCGCCCAAGCGGAACAGGGCCTGATCCCGGGTGGCTGCAGCCGGATTTTCGACGATCATTTCGAAATACCGGATAGCATCGTCATAATCGCCTTTTTCCTCATAGGCATAAGCCAGCCCTATGACGGCTGTTTCCCGGAACCGGTGGCGGGAGGGGAGACGGGACACGGCCCGTTCATAATACCTTATCGCCTCATCGGTATCCCCGGCGCGAAAGGCAGCCGAAGCATACTGCACAGTGGCGATCTTTGCAACCTCCGTGTTTCCGTATTCCTCCAGAATCCGGCCGAAGTCGTTTTTCACCGCTTCGAATTCCCCGGAAGATCCGTTTTCCGCAACGGTTTCCGTATAGCGGTCCATGGCCGTGGCAAACAGGACCGAGGCGGCGCTTTCCTGTTGGCTTCTATAATAAAAATAACCGGATGTAGCGGCAATAACCACCAACAAGACCACAACCCCGGCGATAATCGGCTTGCGGTTCGCAACAAAAAAGGCCGCGATCCGGTGCAGATATACGGTTACGGGATCGGGCTCTTCCAGAAGTTCCTTACGGGTTTCTTTTTCGCGGGCCATTGACTGCTCCGTTGGCTTTATGGGGACATTTTTTTTCAGGCGATGACAAAGGTTTCCTTGATTCTTTTCCATCCGTCATCGGCGATTTTGGCTCCTACCAACTGACAGACCTCGAACCCGCAGCACGATCCGATGGCGCCGCTTTGTTCGAACCCCAGGCCGTTGACCAGGCCGTAAAGGAATCCGGCCGCCCAGAGATCACCAGCACCGGTGGTATCCAATGCGTTTCCGTCTCCCATGGCCTTGATGGCGACCACTTCCCCGCCGCCAGCGATCATGGATCCGCGGGGACCGGTTTTGAGCACCGCGACTTCCGCATCCCGGGAAAGCCGTTTAAGGGCCTTTGTTTCGTCCTTTTCCCCGGTATAGGCCAGGGCCTCGTCTTCATTGGCAATCAGGATGTCAATATAGTCTGCTACGATCGCATCGAGCAGGTCCATGGATTCCTCGACCACGTTAAAACTTGCCAGATCAAGGCTGATCCGGGCACCGGCTTCCCTGGCCGCACGCAGCACCGCGTTCATCAGGTCGCGGTTGAACAGGAGATATCCCTCCACATGGACAATGGCTGCATCCCGGAAGCTCTCCGGGGTAATCTCGGACGGATCCATGGCAGCGGCCGCGCCGAGGTAGGTGAACATGGTGCGCTGGGCATCCGGTGTCACCACGGAAAGCACGCGCCCCGTGGGATCGTCGGAGAGAAAGAGCGCCGGGTCCACGCCGCAGGCAACCAGGTCCTTTTCAAAAAGATCTCCCAGCTCGTCCTTTCCACGCTTGCCGACAAACCGGGCGTGTCCGCCCAGGCTGCCAACGCCCACCGCTGTATTGCAGGCGGATCCGCCCGATACAACCTGGTTATCGCCGGTCGTAAGCTGGATCAGACGTTCGATTTCTTCCGCATCCACAAGGGTCATGCCCCCCTTGGCCGCTCCGGCGGCTTCCAGGAACGCATCATCCTCGCTGGCCAGAATATCCACGAGGGCGGATCCCACCCCCACGATCAGTTTTCTATTGTTGAAATCCATAATTGTCCTTTTCTGTTGTCTTCCGGTTATAAATCAGGAAAATTTGCAAACGCTGAAAATGACCAGATCGGATCTGCGGGCTTTTCAAGCCTACCATACCAGGTTATCATGGATCCACCCGATATCTCCGTCCGCGTGTTCGATCTGAATCCATGGGCCGCTTCGGTCGAGCACCTTGAACGGCACGCCTTTTTCGGCCTGAAAAAGCACTTCATGGTCGGTTCCGGGGGAGGAGCGGATGTTGCATATGTCGTTTTTCGTGATCACCGTCGGGGTTTCATCAACGAGATCTGCGTGCATCCAGCCGTTGGTACTCTCAAAATCCTCGAAAAATATCCAATCTCCGTGCGTGGAAATAGCGCGGATGGGGGTGTAGCGCTCCATGCGCCACAGAGCCTGGTGATCGGTTCCCGGCCCGGAGCGAACATTGGCGACATCCACGGAAATGGATAGCCGTTCGGCGGACGCTGAGGATGCCGCACCAAGAAGGCCCGCCGCCAAAATCAAAATGCCCAGAAGAACAGGCACTGCTTTCCAACCGGTTTTCAGTTGCTGCATAATGACTCCTTATGGGTACAAATCGCTTCGGTCCGCCTCTGTTACGCGGCCATCAGGCGGGTAACGGCGGATTCAAGGCCGTCAACGGACAACTCGAACATGGGAAAGATCTGCCCGATCATGCCAATGGTCCGCGTATAGGGCCACATCCGCGCAGGAAGGGGATTTAACCAGGCATTGGCCGGAAATGTTTCAGCAAGAAACCGAAGCTGCTCGATGCTGGCCCTGCCGCTTCTTTCGGTGATATACAGGGATCCGTCCCGTGCCATCAACTCGTAGGGAGCCATGCTGGCATCTCCCACAAATATCATCCTGGTTTCCGGGTCCATGCGCGAAAACTCGATCACCGGCTTCGGCTTTTTATAGCGGGCCGGATCCTCCCACACGGTATCGTAGACGGTATTGTGAAAAAAATAGGTCTTCAGATCCTTGAACTGGGAGCGAGCATAGTTGAAAAGGGTCTGGACCACCGGAATGTGGGGATCCATTGAATACCCGCCGTTATCGATCATCAAAATGACCTTGAGCCGGTCTTTGAGGCTGCGGTCGAAGACGATCTCGATCTCTCCCGCGTTCTTCATGGTCTGGTAGATGCTTTCATCCACGTTGACCTGGTCTTTGGGGCCGTCGGGAACAAGATTCCGCAGCCGCTTCATTGCCTCGGTCATGGAAGACGGCGTCAGGGGACCGCTTCTGGAATAATCCTTGTACCGTCTCTCCCCGGCCACCTTGACCGCGCTCTGGTTGCGCGACTCCCCGCCGATCCGCATGCCGCCCGGGTGATACCCGGAATGCCCCACGGGTGATGTGCCGCCGGTACCGATCCACTTGTTTCCGCCGTCATGGCGCTCCGTCTGCTCTTCGAGGCGTTTTTTGAAATACTCGAGCAGCTCATCCGGCGACATTTTGGACAATTCCTGCTCGTCGGCGCCCA
>SLPT01000122.1 GCA_007131845.1 Desulfobacteraceae bacterium
CAAGACGGTACAGGATGTGCTGACGAAAAAAGCGCATGGCTTATAACACGGCCGCGACAATTCCTAAGGAAGAATAACGCTTTTGATGCGCTTCCTTCGTCAGCACATCCTATGATCCACGGCTCACGTGAAGTTTTGATGAATTGGGGGCGGCGGAGGGATTGGACGGTTATGGAACCGACGGTTGACGCCGGAGCCGGAGCCGATGCCTTTTCGATCCCGATCCCGATCCCGATCCCGATAGCGATTTCGATAGCGATAGCGATTTCGATTTCGATTTCGATTTCGATTTTTACGGCAATTTCATATCGTGGGATCCGTCGGGGAGGTGGTTTTGTATCCGGGTGGCAAATCGCACCCGAAGGTGTTGATCCCGATTGTTATGCATTGATTTATACGGTTTTAATTATTATTATGGTGTCTCGGAACGAAAACAGGAAAAAAACCGTGAACAAGAAAATCAAAAACAAGGAGTACACCGATATTCCATGGAGCCTGCCGAATCGCTCAATCACCAGAAAGCCAGAAAAGCATTGGTTAAAGTGCGGGAAATGACCATCGATGATCTCGCCGATGTCTTTCACATGGGTGAAAAACTGTTTCTTGCGGACAAAGCGCCCAACACGTACCGGGCGTGGGACGAGTATGAAGTAGCCGACCTTTTTTACAGCGATACCGAGTACTGCCTCGTGGCCGAATTCGAGGACGAGATCATCGGGTTTGCTCTGGGAACCACGGTGAGCAAGTCCCGGTCGGCCTGGAAATACGGCTATCTTCTCTGGCTTGGGGTCCTGCCCGGGTTCCAGCGCAAAGGTGTAGCCGAAAAGCTCTTTCAACGCTTCAAGAACCTGATGCTCCAGGCCAACGTCCGGATCCTCGTGGTGGACACGGAAGCGGACAACCTCCATGCCCTGGGCTTCTTCCGGGAGCAGGGGTTCGGCAATCCGCAGGAGCATATCTACCTGTCCATGAACCTGGACCAGGAACGGCAGCGCATGAACCTGCGAAAAAAATCAAACGGACACTGAATGAGCGCCATCGACGACAGGAAGCTCAAACACCTTGTCCACCGGATGATCGATATCTACAGCCCGTCCGGCAAGGAAAACGACATTCTCGAATACCTCCGGGGGCACCTCAAGCGAAGAGGGGTGCACACCACCGTGCAGGAAGTCGACGACAACCGCTTCAACCTGCTCATCCTCCCGTCCGGTGACGCGGATATCCGGATGGCACTGATCGGGCACATCGATACCGTGGCCGCCTACGACATCGAGGATTACGGCTTTTACGAGGAAAACGGGCGCATTTACGGTCTGGGAGCCGCGGACATGAAATCCGGGTGCGCCGCCATGATCGAAGCGTTTCTGGCCTTTCGGGAAGAAAAGGGAACCGCCGTGCCTGCGGCCCTGTGCCTCGTGGTCGGGGAGGAGGAAAGCGGGGACGGGGCAAAGGCGCTTATCGACGAATACCATTTCCCATGGGCCGTGATCGGGGAACCCACCGACCTCGTGGCCTGCCTGAGCAGCTACGGCTATCTGGAGATGCAGGTGGCTTCCACCGGCAAGCGGGTCCACGCCTCTATGGCGAAAAACCACACCAACGCCACCGAATCCCTTTTGCACACCATGCTCCGGATATCCCATTTTCTCCGGGAGAACCATCCGGAACTTGTCTACAACTTCCGGGACCTCTACTCCTATCCTTCCGGATTCTCCACGCCGGACCGCTGCGAGGCCTGGTTGGATATCCACGCACCGCCCAACGCGCCGCTGGGCGAAATCGTCACCGCCATCGAGGAAGTCTGCCTGTTGCGCCCGGATGGCGGCAACGCCATTGAACCGCATTTCCAGATCGAAACCATTGATGCGGGCTATGAATTGCCGGAAAAGGGGGCAATGGTGGAAAGCCTTCAAAAGGCCTTCACAAGCATGGACATACAGTGGCGAACCGGGGATTTTCACAGCCACTCCGATGCCAACCAGTTGTGGGGGGCGGGGATCAAGCCGGTGGTTTTGGGCCCGGGAAGCCTGGCCGAGGCGCATTCCACCGATGAATCGGTCTCGTTCGAACAGGTCCGCCGTGCATCCGGGCTGTATTTACAGGCGATGCGGGAATTTTTCGGGCAGAAGTAAAGGGTTCTTTCGAAATCGAAATCGAAATCGGGATCGAAATCGGGATCGGGACGGCTTGAGAGAGCATGGATGTGATCGCTTGTCCCTGCAAATCCGGTGCGAACCCGGAGCGGGGCGGGAACCGCCGAGTAGAAGCCGATTTCGATTTCGATTGCGATTTCGATTTCGAGGGGAAGGGAAGGGAGGCGCTACAAACACTCCAGCCAAACATACTGATGACCCGCCAAATCGATGCCGTCGCCGTTTTCGATGGACCGGCCGGTAATCCGGTCGACAAACCGGGTTGTACTCGTGCACCGGTCGAGCACGTGCTGGGGGATATGCCGGGGAAACTCGGAGAAATTGTTGAGAACCAGGATCCGCTGGCCGTCGCCTTCACGGATATAACCGAAAACATGCCGGTTTTCGGTATCCACCACCGCCATTCCGCTGTTTTTGAAAGCGGGGAGCGCCTTTCGCAAACTCACCATATTTACCAGCTCATCGAAAAACCGCCACTCCAGGGTCTCAGGATCGTACGCTCCATCTTTGCTCTGCCATTTCTTCCTGGACCGGTGGACCCACCGGGTATCCCCGGCCCGCGCCGGATCCGAAAGAAAGGTGTAATCATTGAGCATCCCCCATTCATCGCCCAGGTAGATCAGCGGAATCCCCCCGGCGGACATCATAATGCTCCGAAGCAGGTTGATGCGGCGCACCGCCGCCTCCACCAGGACCGGATCCTGCCCGGTCAGGGCCGTCTCCAGTCCGGCCAGGGAGGCAAGGGTTCCGGATATCCGCAGATCGCCGGTTTCCGGGTTGAACTGGAACGGCATCCCCGCGGCAAAAGACCCGGGAAAGCGGCCCGTGTAGAAGTCGTTTAAAAACCGGCGGTGGTCCGCCGGATCGATGCCTACCGCCCGGGCATCCTCGTCGTCGAAGGTCCAGCCGATATCGTCGTGGCAGCGCAGATAATTGACCCAGGCGCATTCCGGATGGATATCGCTGCGATGCTTCATGGCATACGAAAGAAGCGTGACGTCACGGGTGGCCAGCGCCTCCCACAAAAGGGCCATGAGCGATGGGTTGTAGGAAAGCTGGCACTCCTCCGGATGAATGTAGCGGATCACCTCGTCCGGGTGGACGATCGCCTCGGACTTGAACAGCATCGAGGGTGCCGCGATGCGAACCAGGGCGTTAAAGGCCTGAATCAGCTGGTGGGCCTCGGGCAGGTTTTCACAGGCCGTTCCCATTCGCTTCCAGGTGAATGCCACCGCATCCAGCCGGAGAACCTCCACGCCCACGTTGGCCAGAAAAAGCATCTCCTCGGCCATGGCGTGAAAAACCGCCGGATTGGCGTAGTTGAGATCCCACTGGAAGTTGTTGAA
>SLPT01000078.1 GCA_007131845.1 Desulfobacteraceae bacterium
GACTATAGCTCAACATCCGCTTCCTCGTATCTGCGGCAAACTTGAAAATCGCTCAGTTTAGGTAGAATAATAACTTTTTCAGCTGTTTTTGCAAATTTTTTGCCAGCTTCAAGAGGCTTTCTTTTTTAAGGGATTATATAGAATTTGCAGCCAAAATATGGAAATATGGAGTTTTTGCCCTATGGTTTCCATGGTGATTCAGGCTCATGTTTGGAAATATACATCGCTTCAACCATCAAGTGATTCTTCATCCGCTATGCGGGTGGTCTCTGGTTTGGGTATGCTGGAATATGTGGCAGCCAATTTTTGCAAATACCTGCTCTGCCGTTATTTTATAAAAAAACAGGAATAAAAAAATGGCAGATTCCAAAACATGTGAAGATGAAGCCCGCGAATACGCCGAGAACATAATCAACACAGTGCGTGAGCCCTTAATTGTTCTGGATCATGATTTAAGGGTGATTTCCGCCAGTCGGTCTTTCTTTGACATCTTTAAGGTAAGGCCTGAAGAGTCCTATCGTCATCTTATGGCGTGGGCAACAAACAGTGGGATATCCCCAAGCTGCGACAACTGCTCGAAACCCTCCTCCCCCGGCAAACAACCCTTGATGACTACGAGGTCGAACACGAATTTGCGGACATCGGCAGGCGCACCATCCTCCTCAATGCCCGTGAAATTCCAGAAAAGTCCGGAAAAGATCGGCTCATCCTCCTTGCTATGGAAGACATCATCGAAAGCAAACGACAGGAAAACTTGTTAGCAGACTCTGAAGAACGCTACACACGGCTTTTTGAGACTGCCAATGACGGGATCGTGCTTCTGGAAAAGGCGGACAGAAAAATAACCCATGAGAATCCTGCCATCAAGGAGATTTAGGGCTGCCGCCAAGGTGAACCTATCGGAAAAGGATTGATGGATATGGGTATTCCCCGGGATATCGGGACCATTAACAGCATGTATTGGGATTTTCTAAGCCGCAATCGCCGCGAGTTATCAAAAAACCCGAGAATCGCCATTATGTATGGCACCCATGACCGCATGAACATAGTCCGGAAAGTGGATTTACTCCGGCAGGCAGAACAATACAGGGCTTCGGTCCATCACCTGTGACCGGATAGCCCGGCTGCCTTTGAAAACACCCGGTTTTTTTCCTGAACTCAGCGTTTCAACGTTTTTGTTTGTGTATGATTGTAACGGCATTCAATCCATTTCAACGGTAAAATTTTCAGCCCCGGGATTTCCAACCCACCATCAATCCTCTTTGCAATAGCTTGTAGACATCAGCGGGCATTGTCCCGGCCTGTGAATGGATCGGGGATATCTTTAGTGCTTGCTGCGCAGCGCCCTGGAAACTCGCCTCCGACTCAGACAATCCAGGTCATTTTTGCTTCGCTTCTCCCCCGGATATAACCTAATCCATTCACAATGGCCTGTCATAATATCCGCTGATGTCCATAATAATTATACAAAAATTAGTAACAATACATGCAGTAGGCTATATTGCATGGAAAACCACTGAATAAATTATCATTTTCTGATATGCCGTGTCGGTTCGCGGCTGCCGTTTTCACCCGGGCAGAAGCGATTTCCTTTCCAAATGCATTGATTTTGTCAATTCGTTATGGCATGCTCCGAGTTTTGTTTGTATACGAACAGAAACAGGGATCACATAAACCGCACTGATTTGCATTTAGATATCCGCGTTGATATGTGCAACCGATCCAACGATCCGAAACAAGAACGCCCAATGGTTGGGTTTTATCAATATTAAGGGAGAAGACTATGTGGACGTATGAAAAACCGGATAACCTGGTTGAGTGGTGGGTTGAAAGTGAAAAAAAATTCAGGGACAATGTATTGTTTTGGGCGCATAATGATCGGGGGACGCTGGATGCCCTTTCGTACGGTGAAATCGGCCGTCGCATAGACAATGCCCGGGGCGGGCTGGCGCAGCTGGGTATCGGGGCGGAGGATGCGGTTGGCATCATCTCGGGCAACCGGCCCGAATGGGCAGTCCTGGCATTCGCCGCCTACGGCCGGAATGCCCGGTATATACCCATGTACGAAAAGGAGTTGGTCGGTACCTGGAAATACATCATCAAGGACAGCAGTATCAAATTCCTGCTGGTATCTTCGCCGGAAATCTATGAAAAGGTGAAAGACTTTCCGGATGAAATCCAAACCCTTGAGAAGATATACATTATCGAGGACCAAGGGGAAAACAGCCTGGCGGCGCTGGAAAAAGCGGGCGCCGACAACCCGGTGGAACCGATCATTCCCCATCATGATGACATAGCTGTTTTGATCTACACCTCCGGAACGACCGGCGCACCCAAAGGGGTGCTTCTGTCGCACGGGAACATCACTTACTGCGTGAGGGCAGGAAACCGCATTTACCCGGAACTGACGGAAAAGCAGGTCGGTCTGTCCATGCTCCCCTGGGCGCATTCGTACGCCTTTTCCGGCGAGCTCAATAATTGGATACACTTCGGCGGCTCTCTTGGCTTCATGAGAGATGTCACAACCCTCGGAGAAGATCTTCAGCGGGTGAAGCCGACCTATCTCATTGCTGTGCCGCGCGTTTTCAATAAAATCTACGATGGCATCCATGCCAGGATGAGTGAAGCCGGCGGCATGAAGAAAAAACTGTTCGACAGGGCCTGCCGGATTGCCCGGAAAAAAAACGAACTGGCCCAGCAGGGACAATCATCCGCTATCGTCAACATGCAGCATGCACTTCTGGACAAGGTGGTATTTTCCAAGGTCCGGGAAGCAATGGGCGGCCGGGTGACGGGTGCGCTAACCGCCAGTGCCGCCATGAACAAGGAAATCGGATTGTTTTTCTATGACCTGGGAATCCCCATCTACGACTGCTACGGTTTGACGGAAACGGCGCCGGCCGTAACCATGAACTGCAGCAATGCCTGGCGGATTGGAAGCGTTGGGAAGGTCCTGGAGGGACAGAAGGTCGTAATCGATCAATCGATCGTCGAAAAAGACGCCAATGATGGCGAGATCGTTGTATACGGTCCGAATGTGATGAAAGGATATCACAACAAGCCGGAAGAAACCGCCGAGGTTATAATGACTGACGGTGGATTCCGCACCGGCGACCGGGGGCTGTTCGATGAAGACGGATTTCTGTGGATTACCGGGCGGATCAAGGAGCAGTACAAGCTCTCCAACGGCAAATACGTATTTCCGGCAGTTCTGGAAGAGGAGATCAAGCTTCTGCCACAGGTTGCCAATGCAACGATTTACGGCGATGGAAAGCCATACAACGTCTGCCTGGTGGTCCCCGATTTTGAAACAGCCGCACGCTGGGCGGAAAAAAACGGTGTGTCCGGCAACCCCGATGATCTTCTGGCAAACAGGGAATTTACGGAGATGATCGAAAACGAGATTGCCAGCCATTTGAGAAAAGACTTCGGGGGCTATGAAATTCCAAAGCGTTTCTTTTTTCTCAGGGAGGATTTTTCCGTGGAAAACGGTACGCTA
>SLPT01000041.1 GCA_007131845.1 Desulfobacteraceae bacterium
ACTTCGGATTTCTTCTTCTTCGATCCGGGCGCCGTAGCGTTCGTATGTCATGCGGATACAATGCTTCCAGACGTCTTCGAACGCGGGCAGGTCGATCCAGTCAATCGGCACGTACAGTTGGTCATACAGGTGATCCAGCTTTATCCCCCTGGCCTCGAAGTCCTGGCAGATGTCCGGCAGCCTGCGGCCCATGAGCGCTTTACCCGATAACCAGGGTTCAAGGTAGGTAAAACCGAACCCTTCATTGATGCTGGTTGTGAGCAGGAAGCGGGCATCGGCCACCAGCGCTTCGAAGTCATGCATGCCCGAGGCTTCAAACAGGATGTTCAGGCGTTTATCCAGGGCATAGCGCTTCCAGCACTCATATACGATCCGGTCGGCCTCGCTGTTGGGGGGGAGGGTAATGGCAAGCGGCACGTTTGCCTCGAACCAGAGGCTTAGCAAAATGGCCTCCCCAAGGTTTTTCCGGCGGATGCCGCGTACCGGGTAGAGTACGGTCGGGATGGCGCTGCCTTCAAGCCCTTCGGTCCCAATGGTATGAACCATATTGAACAGTTCATGGACCCCTTCCGGGCGAAGCCCGCATTGAATCAGAATGCGGGCGTCCCGGGCGTTGATCGTTCCGTAATGACAGTCCGGAAGATAGTCCCGGTTTCGGTAATAGGCGTTCGGCCGGCCGTCTTCCGGAAAATCATGGATTTGTAAAAACAATGCAAAACCGCGGTCGTGCAGGATTTCCAGGATGGAAAGGAGGCGGCTGTTTTTTGCCAATAGCGGGTTGTGGACATGAATAATATCGCATCCGCCGGACCACCGTTTTTGTATGGCCGATTGCAGGGCATTTGCTGTTTCAACCGGTTCCGGGTCGCTTTCGGGGGATTCCGGGTGATCGTAGCCAAGGCCGGGTATCCGGATGTGGGGTGCGGGAAAATCCGGGGGCGGATCGTCGCCGCTGGCCACAAGTACCTCGCAATGCCCTTCCAGGGCAGCCACCTGCTGAAAGAGCACGGTGCTCACCCCGCCGGGCTTGAGATGCATGTGCAGGAAAACGATTTTCATGATCATTCACGAACGTAATGGGTGGGGTCTGCGACGCCGGCCTCTGAAAACCCTTTTTTTCGGAGCCGGCAGCTGTCGCACTGTCCGCAGGCGAGCCCGCCGGGGGCAGGGTCGTAGCAGCTATGGGTTGCTGCGTAGTCGACACCCAGCGACATTCCTTTTTGGATGATTTCTTTTTTGGTCAGGTGGATAAGCGGCGTCCGGATCCGAAAGCGCATGGTTTGCTCCACGGCGGCCCGGACAGCCAGGTTGGCCATGGTTTCAAATGCCTGGATGAATTCCGGGCGGCAGTCCGGGTATCCGCTATAGTCCACGGCGTTGACACCGATAAAGATGTCTCCGGCCTCCAGGACTTCGGCCCATCCCAGCGCGTAAGCCAGAAAAATGGTGTTGCGGGCGGGAACGTAGGTAACCGGTATCTCATCGTGGTAATGATTTTTGGGTACATCGATATCGGCGGTCAGGGCCGATCCGCCAAGCGCACGCAGATCGATTGCCATTTCCCGGTGGACGGTCCCGGCCTTTCGGGCAATACGCCCGGCGGCCGACAGTTCGTAGCGGTGGCGCTGGCCGTAGTCGAAAGACAGGGAAAAGCATTCGTATCCTTCGGCCAGGGCAACGGCCAGCGTGGTGGCGGAGTCCAGTCCGCCGCTCAGCAGCACGACAGCCTTCCGGGTTGCGCCCCCGGCTGCTGTATTCGTCATTTGGTTTTCCTTTTGTATGATAAATGATGCAATAGGTCTCCTGCTGTCAGCCCTATGAATTTATACCCCCCGTTCCACAGCGGGCCACAGGATTTTGTGAAGCTGGAGCTGCATACGCACGTCCAGCCGGTCCGCCAGGATCCATGAAGCAAGCGTCGCCGGGGCAAGCCGGCCGGCCGCAGGGGAAAAAAGAATCCGCCCACCATCGATGCCCGCAGCCTTCGAGAGCACGATCGCTTTTGCATAGTCGTAGTCCGTCCGGTTGCACAGTACGAATTTCAGCTCGTCGGCGCCTCCCAAGCGCCTGATATTTTCCATGTCCATTTGATGAAACATGCCGCTTTCCGGACATTTCATATCGACAATCCGGATGCATCGGCTGTCTATCGTCCGGATATCAAAGCTGCCGTTGGTTTCCACCAACACGGTGAAACCTTCGGCAAGAAGGCGCCTGGCCAGGGCGGGGGTCTCTTCCTGGAAAAGGGGCTCGCCGCCGGTGATTTCAACAAGGGGTAATCCGCCTTTTGCTACCGCCCGGATGATCTCATCCACGCTCATGGTTTTCCCATTATCCGGGGAATCGCTTTGGGCATAGCCGGTATCGCAGTAGCTGCACCGGAGATTGCAACCGGCAAGCCGGACAAATGCGCACGGCCGGCCGGCATACGTCGACTCTCCCTGTATGGAGAAAAACAATTCGTTGACCAGAAGACCCATTGGGTTTCACCGCCTTGTCGCCCGGGGGATGGATGCCCGGAAAAATGTGGCATTTCCCTTGATAGTGTACGGTCCCGAACCGGCCGGGATCAACAGGGACTGTCCCTGCTCCAGTCCGGAAAAAGAATCTTCCGGGCCGCAGAAAATCCGGGCGGATCCTTCCATGCATAAAAGGATTTCAGGCCCTTCCGGCATGGGCAGGCTGCACGGATGGCCTTCATCCACCCGGATCACGCAGAGTTCGAATTCGTCGGCATTCGTTTGAAAAACCTGTTCGCATGCGCTTCTGGCAACGGGCCGAAGGATTTCAAGCGGCGTGGGAGAAAAGTTGACGACCCGCACCAGTTCCTCAACATCCATATGCTTTGAGGTAAGCCCGCCCCGCAGAACATTGTCGGAATTGGCCATCAGTTCGATGCCCACGCCCTCGAGGTATGCGTGCAGGCTGCCGGGGGTCAGAAACATGGCCGTAAAGGGTTCGAGGCGGATAAGATTCAGAAAAAGGGGTGACAGCACGCCGATGTCTTCCGGATAGTACTCAAAAAGGTGCATGATCCAGCGCGATTCCTCGCTTTCCATGCCTGACGCCCTTTCGGTCGTCTCCCGGATCGCTTTGGATTTTTTTTCCGCCGGCATCTGTAAAATCCATTCAAACATGGATCGGATCGCTGATTCTTCATCGTGTCCGGATGTTATATCATTGGACAGAATGTCAACCGCGCCCGAAAGCCCATCCGGGCAGAACGTCATGAAGAGATCCTTTATTTCAGCAGCCCCCCGGAATCCGTTTAAGGCATAAAAAGGCTTCACGGCACAGATGATTTCCGGCTTGGGCCAGCGATCCCGGTAATTGCGATGCGGCGCGTCGATGGGGATCTGAAGCCCGTTTTCCCGTTCAAACCCTTCTTCCGCCAGATGCCTGGGCGGATGTGCCTGGATGGAAAGCGGTTGATCGGCAGCCAGCACCTTGAACAGGAAGGGGAAGGTTCCGCCGAATGTTCCGGCAACGGTA
>SLPT01000001.1 GCA_007131845.1 Desulfobacteraceae bacterium
TGTCATCGAATGATACCGGATAACACCCGTCAAAGCAAGCCTTACAGAAAGAAATTTCCGGGGATTCAAGGCCCGTGGCCTGCAAAAGGCCTTCCAGGCTCAGGTAATACAGTGAATCGAGTTCCAGAAAGGATGCCAGTTCGTCGACCGATTTGCCGGAAGCCACCAGCTCGCCGGTGGTGGAAAAATCGATTCCGTAATGGCAGGGATAGCGGTGGGGCGGACAGGAAACGCGCATGTGGATCTTTTTGACCCCCAGTTCCCGCAGGGCCTTGACACGCGTTTTCGCCGTGGTGCCCCGGATGATGGAGTCCTCGATGATGATGATCTCCTTGCCGGCCAGCAGCTCGCGAACGGGATTGAGCTTCATGCGCACGCCGAAATCCCGCATGTTCTGGGTCGGCTGGATAAAGGTGCGTCCCACGTAGTGGTTGCGGATCATACCCAGATCGAACGGGATGCCCGAGGCTTCGGCATAGCCCAGCGCCGCGTAATTGCCAGAATCCGGAAACGGCATGACCAGATCCGCTTCCACATGCGATTCCCGGGCCAGCTGCCGGCCGTGGGCCTTGCGGGTGAGGTAGACGTTTTTCCCGTAGATGGTGCTGTCCGGGCGGGCAAAATAGATCAGCTCGAAAATGCAGAACATCCGTCTGGCGGCCCTTGCGGGAAGAAGACTGCGGATGCCGTCGTCATTGATAATGACGATCTCGCCGGGCTCCAGCTCCCGGATCCGCTCGGCCTGGAGAAGATCGAGCGCGCAGGTTTCCGAGGCCAGGACATACTGACCGTTCAGACGCCCCAGGCAAAGGGGCCGGAACCCGTGGGGGTCCTTGATACCGACCACTTCCCCGCGGCCGGTCATCAGTACCATGGAAAACGCGCCCTGAAGCCTTCCCACCGCGTTGACCAGGGCCTCATCAAACCCGTACCTGAGATTCTTGACGAAAAGGTGCAAGAAGATCTCGCTGTCCATGGTGGTCTGAAAAATGGAACCTTCGGCTTCGAGTTCGCCCTTGAGGGTGTGGGAATTGACGATATTGCCGTTGTGGGCCACACCGTAGGACCTCCCCCCGTGATTCACCACGAAGGGCTGGGCGTTGAGCAGAACGGATCCACCCGTGGTGGAATACCGCACATGGCCGATCGCGCTACATTCGCCGTCCAGGGCTTCCAGGATCCGGTCGTCGAACACGTCGGCCACCAGGCCCATTGCCTTGTGGCAGTCGATATGTCCGTCTTTCACCGTGGCGATGCCCGCGCTTTCCTGGCCCCGGTGCTGGAGGGCGTACAGGCCGAAATACGTCAGCCGCGCCGCCTCGGGGTGCCGGTGGATGCCGAAAACCCCGCAAGATTCGCGGGGACGCTCGGAGGAATGAAGACCCGTTGTTGTCATAGTTTTTTTCCTAAAAATGATAAGCCTGCAGCGGCCGGACATCGAGCGCCTTTTCACTGACGGCGCGGATGCCGTCGCACATGGCCATTGCCCCTGCGATGGTCGTTGCATAGGGTAACGCAAACTTGAGCGCCGCCCGGCGGATCAGGTACCCGTCCTGGCGGGTGCGGTCGCCCGCGCCCGTGTTGATCATGAACTGGATCTGCCGGTTCATGACCGCGTCGATCACGTGCGGCCGGCCGGCGGAAACCTTGTTCACCACGCTCGAGGCCACCCCGTTTTCTTCGAAAAATACCTGCGTTCCCCGCGTTGCCACAATGTCAAAGCCCATCTCCCGAAACTGCCTCGCCACCGGGAGTACGGCCGCCTTATCCGCATCCGCCACGGAAATAAAAACAGCCCCGGATGCGGGCAGGTGCTGCCCTGCGGCGATCTGCGCCTTGGCATAGGCGTGCCCGAAATCGTCATCGATCCCCATGACCTCGCCGGTGGACTTCATCTCCGGGCCCAGAAGCGTATCCACGTCCGGAAACCGGTCAAAGGGGAACACCGCCTCCTTCACGGACACGTGAGACGGAATCACCTGGTGTGTCAGGCCCGCTTCCGCCAAGCTTTGCCCCAGCATGACCCGGGTGGCGATCTTTGCCAAAGGCACGCCGGTGGCCTTGCTCACAAACGGAACCGTGCGCGATGCCCGGGGATTGACCTCCAGGACATAAAGCCGGTCGTCTTTTACCGCGTACTGGACATTCATCAGACCAATAACGTTGAGTTCCTTTGCCATGGCTTTCGTGGCCGCGATAATGGCACCTGTCCGGCCTGCATCCAAAGAGCGCGGCGGCAGCACGCACGCAGAATCTCCCGAGTGAACCCCGGCTGCCTCGATATGCTCCATGATACCGCCGATCACAACGGTTTTTCCGTCGGATACGGCATCCACATCTATTTCCACGGCATCTTCCAGAAACTTGTCGATCAGCACCGGGTGCTCCGGCGAAGCCACGATGGCAAGCCGCGTATACTTCTCCATTTCATCGGCGCCGTAGACGATCTTCATTCCCCGCCCGCCCAGCACGTACGACGGCCGAACAATCACGGGAAAGCCGATGGTTTCCGCTATGACCATGGCCTCTTCCACCGAACGGGCTGTTCCGTTTGGCGGCTGCATGAGCCCCGTGCGCTCCAGCATGGCCTGAAAATGCTTCCGGTCCTCGGCCCGGGCGATGTCTTCCGGGTGCGTGCCGATCACCGGCACGCCGGAGGCCGCAAGGGATATGCTCAGGTTCAGCGGCGTCTGCCCGCCGAACTGGACGATCACGCCGTCCGGGCGCTCGCTTTCCACGATGTGCAGAACATCCTCGTGAGTGAGCGGCTCGAAATAGAGCTTATCCGATGTGTCATAATCCGTGCTCACCGTCTCGGGGTTGGAATTGACCATAATCGATTCGACCCCCATCTCGCGCAATGCAAACGAGGCGTGTACGCAGCAGTAGTCGAACTCGATCCCCTGGCCGATCCGGTTGGGGCCACCGCCCAGGATCATGATTTTTTTCTTTTCCGCGTGCCTTGCTTCGTTCTCCTCCTCGTAGGTGGAGTAGTAATAAGGCGTTGCCGCGGGAAACTCCGCCGCGCAGGTGTCGACCAGCTTGTAGACCGGCCGCGGGCCGTTTCGCCCGCGCATCTCCCGGATATGCGATGCGCCGGTGCCCGTGAGATGGCCGATCTGGAAATCGGAAAAGCCCGCCCGCTTTGCCCTTTCCAGCAGCTCCGGCGATATATCCGGGCCCATGGATGCGATCTCCTCCTCGATGTCGACGATTTGCCGGAGCTGGTGCAAAAACCACGGATCGATTCCCGTGAGATCATACAGGATATCCACCGGGATCTTTTGCTTCAGGGCCCGGTGGAGGTGAAAGACCCGGGTCGAGGTGGGCTTGCCGATCTTTTCCCACAATGCGCCGTCATCCGATCGATTCGCCGGGGATTTCACCGGGGATTCTGTCGGGGATTCTGCCGGGGACTCCGGCAAACCCGCTTCCGGCTGCGGAGCCGCGTCCTCTTCCCCCCGGCCGTCCGCGCCGAATCCGAA
>SLPT01000272.1 GCA_007131845.1 Desulfobacteraceae bacterium
CGCGCCGGAATCGAGGCCTCGCAGGTCGACGAGGTGATCATGGGGCAGGCCTACCAGAACGGCGAATACGTCAATATCGCCCGCATGTCGCTTTTGAATGCGAACTGGCCCGAGGAGATTCCCGGATTCACCCTGGACCAGCGCTGCTGCACCGGCCTGGAGGTGATCCGCCTTGCGGCATCCCTGATCCGCAGCGGCGATGCAGAAATCGTCGTAGCCGGGGGCGTGGAGAGCATGTCCAACGCGGAGTTCTACCTTCCCGGCAGGATCAAGTGGGGCATCGGCGGTGAAAAGGGAATGCCCCGGGGGCACGGCGATCTGTCCATCTGGGGGCTGCCCTTCTACGACCGCATCCAGCGGGCCCGCGTCATGAGCCAGCCCGAACATCGCTACGGCATTCTGCCTTCTATGATGTCCTGGGCGGAAACCGCAGCCGTGGAGGAGAATGTCACCCGGGAGGAATGCGACAGCTGGGCCTTTGAAAGCCATCAGAAGGCCGGCCGCGCCTGGGAGAACGGCCTGTTCGACGAGGAGATCATCCCCGTGGAAGTGTTGCAGAAAAAGGGGGATCCCGAGGTGGTGAAAAGGGATGAAACCCCCCGGCCCGAAACCACACTCGAGAAGATCGCAAAGCTTCCGCCGGTGATGGGCGGGGTCTGTACGGCCGGCAACTCCTCCACGGAAAACGACGGGGCCGCCGCCGTGGTGGTCATGTCCGCCAAAAAGGCAAAGGAGATGGGCATAAAGCCTTATATCTCCGTGGACGCCGTGAAAGTGGCGGGAGCCGATCCCACCCGGACCCACCTCACCGTGGGCGCGGCCGTCCGGAAGGTCCTGGCGGCATCGAAAGCGAAGCTCGAAGACATCGATCTCATCGAGATCCAGGAAGCCTTTGCCGCCCAGGTCATCGCCGACCTCAAGGACATGGGCGTTTCCGAAAAAGACTATGGAAAGGTCAACGTGAACGGCTCCGGCATATCCCTTGGGCATCCCATCGGCGCCACCGGGGTCCGGGTCCTGGTTACCCTGATGCACGAGATGCGCCGTTCCGGAAAAAAGACCGGGCTCGAGTGCATCTGCGGCGGCGGCGGGCTGGGCATTGCCGGCCTGTTCCACCTGTGCGAATAGTCATTGTATTACTATCATGCATCTATCTATAGATCGCTAAACTCCGGAGGATTATGCCATGCAATTCGAACTGTCCAAAGAACATAAAATGCTGCAGAAAGCGGTGCGGGAATTTGCGGAAAAGAAAATCGCGCCCAATGCAGACCAGTGGGATGCCGACCATTACCTGCCCGTCAAGGAGGCGATTCGCCCCATGGGCGAGTTGGGGTTTTTCGGCGCCGTGATTCCGGAGGAATACGGCGGGGAGGATGCCGGATGGCTGGCGGCCGCCATTATTACGGAAGAAATCGCGCGGGCGTCTTCTTCGCTCCGGGTTCAGATCAATCTCCTGGGGATCGGCTGCGCATACCCGATCGTATTGTACGGCACGGAAGAGGCCAAAAAGAAGTACGTTTCGAAGCTTTGCTCCGCCGAGTACCTGGGCGGCTTCGCCATTACCGAACCCAATGCCGGATCCGACGTCATGTCCATCGAAACGGAGGCCGAGGACAAGGGCGACCACTACGTACTCAACGGCTCCAAGAACTGGATCTCCAACGCGGCCCAGGCTGATGTCGTCGTGGTCTATGCCTATACGGACAAGGCGGCTAAAAGTAAAGGTCTTTCCGCGTTTCTGGTGGAGCCTAAGAATTTCAACGGGGTGAGCACATCGGATCTTGACAAGATGGGCTCCCATTCCTCCCCCACCGGGGAGCTCTTTTTCAACAACACGCCGGTTCCAAAGGAAAACCTGCTGGGCAACCCCGGAGATGGCGCAAAGATCGTTTTCAGCTCGCTGGCCAACACGAGGCTTTCGGCGGCTGCCGGTGCGGTGGGCTGCGCCCAGGCGTGCTATGAAATCGCCCTGAAATACTGCAACGAACGCGTTCAGTTCGGTCAGCAGATCGGAAAGTTCCAGATGAATCAGGAGCTGATCGCGCGCATGGCCACGGATGTGGAGGCCGCCCGCCTCATGGTCTACAAGGCGGCCTGGCAGAAGGATAACGGCAATCTGAACAACGGCTACGAAGTCGCCCAGGCCAAGTATCTGGCCGGCGAGGTCGCCATGCGCTGCGCCGAGTCCGCCATGCGCATCATGGGAGCCTACGGCTACTCCACCGAGTATCCGCTGGCACGCTTCTACCGCGACATTCCCACCTACGTCCTGGTGGAAGGCTCCGCCAACGTCTGCAAGCAGATCATCGCCATGGACCGTCTGGGGTACCGGAAGGCGAGTCGGTAGCCGGTGGTCAGTGGTCAGTAGTAGGTAGTCAGTAGTCGGTAGTCGGTGGTCAAAGGGCAGCGTCCTCCGACCCCTGACCACTGATCACCGACCACTGACCACCGGGCTACTTGCCCGAAAACCTCGGATCCCGCTTTTCCGCAATGGCGTTCAACGCCTCCCGATGGTCTTCGGTCGTGTGGCAAAGCGCCTGGAGCGCCGCAGCCTGGTCCAGGTGACGGGCCAGACTCTCCGATTGCGAGCAATAGAGGAGCCGCTTGGCCATACGGAGCGCTTCGGGCGGCTTTCGGGCAATTTTTCCGGCGATTTCCATGGTCTTTTCCATGAGCGACTCGTGGGAAACCACGTAATTCAACAGCCCCACCCTCAACGCTTCTTCAGCATCCAGTACATCGCCGGTAAAGATCATCTCGCAGGCTTTGGCCATCCCGACCACCCGCGGCAGAAACCATGCCCCGCCGTCGCCCGGTACAATGCCGACGTTGAGAAAGGTTTCGCCCATGGAGGCTTTTTCCGATGCGACGCGGATATCGCACATGAGCGCAAGGTCGCAGCCCGCACCGATGGCCGGTCCGTTGACTGCGGCAATGGTCGGTATCTCCACGCTGTGGACGGCCAGGGGGATCCGTTGGATATTTTTTCGGTAGTTGTCCATCAATTGTGCCGGGCTGCCGCCGAACATGCCTTTTCGCTCCATCATATCCTTGACGTTGCCGCCGGACGAAAAGGCCGGATCCGCGGCGGTGATAACCATTACCCGGATTCCGATGTCCGAGTTTACGATTTTACAGGCGGTTTCGATTTCCTCGATGATCTCCGGCGTCGATATGACGTTTCGGATGTCCGGCCGGTTCAGAGTCAGTACTGCAACGCCGTTTTTTCTTTCAAACAGTATTTCGTTAAAGCCCATGATATTCCTTTTGCCTGTTAATCGTTGGCATTGTTTGTGTCGCCGGAAATCGTCTTCTTTATTTTACACTTGCCGACCCGCCTGTCAATACGAAAACCTGCGATCGCCGGGCAATCGCAGGTAAGAAGTTGCTGTTCTCCCCCCGATCACCGACAGGATCCCTCCTGCATCTGGTCGGAGTGCCGGGTAGTCCGGCCAAAGCTTTTTTCAAAGAGGCCGTC
>SLPT01000202.1 GCA_007131845.1 Desulfobacteraceae bacterium
TCAAGGACGGCGAACATTTTAACCGCTGGAATAACGGGCGTTCTTTGAGGATTAAAATTGACGGCTATGTAAAAAATCTCGATAAGCGCCATAGGATGTGCTGACGAAGGAAGCGCACCGTTTAATTTTGATGCGCTTCCTTCGTCAGCACATCCTATGTTCCTGCGCGCGATTCCCTGGCATTTCACGTACGACGGCTTTCGTTCAGCCAATGTTTATAATTTACTCTGAAACGTTGATTGTGATATCATTTTGGATTAAATTCGTCAGGATTGCGCGCAGGTACGGATATTGGACTTGTACGAAGCCGTCTATTGCGGCATCACTATCGAACAGAAATTACCGAACCCAATCGCATACAGTTGGACAGCAGAAATCACTATGACAATACCATTCGAAGGCCCCGAAAAGAAGCTGGAGATCATTCTCAAAAAGCCGGACCCGTCGATACGGTCAAACGAGGACGGCCGGTGGACGGGAGTGGTAAAAGCCTGCGGCGCGGAGATCGTCAGCCGCAAAACCACAAAGGAGATCGATGCGTACCTTCTGTCCGAATCGAGCCTCTTTTTGTGGGACGACCGGGTGCTGATGATCACCTGCGGCAAGACCTCGCTGGTAAAAGCCGTTCCCGGAATCATCGACATTGTTTCCCGGGAAAACATCGGGTTGTTTTTCTACGAGCGGAAAAACCTGATGTATCCTCATCTGCAAACCAGCGATTTCGAAACGGACGTGCATGATCTCAGTGCCTACTTCCACGGCAAGAGCTACCGGCTGGGACCGGCCAACCACGACCATGTTCATATCTTCTACTTCTCCGCCCCGGAAATGGAAGTGGAGGAGGAAGAGGATATCACCCTGGAAGTTCTCATGCACGATATGCACCCCGCCATCCTGAGCGCGTTCGTACCCAGGGAGGAGGACACGGTCGAAGACCTGGAAAGCCGGACCGGAATCGACCGGCTCTACCCGGACATGGAAAACGATTCCTTCCAGTTCCAACCCTACGGATACTCCCTGAACAAGATACAGGGAGAAGAGTACATGACGATTCACGTCACCCCGGAGCCGTCCGGCTCCTACGCGAGCTTTGAAACCAACGTCCACGAAGATGATTACACGGCGACCATCCGGCAGGTAACCGGCATATTCAGGCCCAGCCGACTTACCCTGGTAATGACCGGAAGCCAGGACGAAAACCGGGTGCCCATGGAGCGCCGCCTGCCCTCCCGGATGCCCGGATACCGGGTCACGGAAAAAAGCTTCTACGAATTCGACAGTGGATATGCCGTTATGTTCTTTAACTACATGAAAACCGATTAAGCCGTATAAATCGTCAAACGCAAGGAGCACCTATGGAAGAAGACATCAATCCGGCGCTTTGGGTGCATGAAACCCACAAAGATATCGTATCTCTGGCCTTCAAGGTGGAGGCCACCCTGTTTTCCGGACAAAGCCCCTTTCAGAGGGTCGATGTCGTCCAGACCGCGGGTCATGGAAAGATGCTGCTCAACGACGGAATCGTTATGCTCTCGGAAAGAGATGAATGCATCTACCACGAAATGATCGCCCACGTGCCGCTTTTCGTGCATCCGGACCCGAAGAAAATCCTTATCATCGGCGGCGGAGACGGCGGAACCGCCCGGGAGATTCTCCGGCACCCCGGCGTGGAGCGCGTCGTCATGGTGGAAATCGACAAAATGGTGGTCGATGCGTGCCGCGAGCACATGCCGGCGGTCAGCGGCGCCCTGGACGACCCGAAGCTGACGCTGATCATCGACGACGGGGTGAAGTACGTGGCCAATACAGAGGAAATTTTCGACGTGGTTGTCATCGACTCCACCGATCCCATCGGGCCGGCAGCGCCCCTTTTCGACTCGGCCTTTTACGAAAACACCGCAAAATGCCTGGCGGACGACGGGATCTTGATCACCCAGTCGGAGTCCCCTTTCTACGACACGGAAATCCAGACATCGATGTTTTCAAACCAACGGCCGCATTTTCCGAAGCTTCACATGTACCTGTTTTCGAACCTGACCTATCCCGGCGGCCTGTGGAGTTTCGGGTTTGCATCCAAAAAATACTGTCCGCTGGGCGATTTCCGGAAAAATCGGGTCGATGCGGCGAATTTTGACACCTTTTATTACAACACCCGGATACACCGCGCCGCGTTCGCACTGCCGCAATTTACGAAAAAGGCTCTTGCGGATCTGCTCGATCCCCTGCCGGAATAGCAAAACGAGGGAATCCATAGCCTGTTACCAATAAACCCATAACAAAAGAGAGGCGGCAGCGGCCCAAAACCGCGCCGATGGCACCATGAGCATCAACACCGTAAGCAAGATCGACGATCTGGTCAAGGTCAACACCGTTTTGATCAGCGTATCGGACAAGACGGGGCTTGAGGAATTCATCCCGGCGCTTGTCTCCATCAACCCGGAAATCCGGATTCTTTCCACCGGCGGAACCTTCGGCAGGATCAAGGAAATCCTTGGAAACGATGCGAACGAGCACCTCACCCAGGTTTCCGACTACACCGGCCAGCCCGAAACCCAGGGTGGTCTGGTAAAGACCCTGGATTTCAAGATTTACCTGGGCCTTCTCACCGAAACCTACAACACCGACCACCAGGGGGATCTCCGGCGGACCGGCGCGTTGCCCATCGACATGGTGGTGGTCAACCTGTATCCTTTCCGGCAGACCGTGGCCGCGGCTGACGTCACCATGGAACGCGCCCGGGGAAACATCGATATCGGCGGTCCCTGCATGATCCGGGCGGGTGCCAAAAACTTCATCCGGGTGGCCTCGGTGGTGGACCCTGCGGATTATCCGGCGCTCGTAAAGGAACTCGACGTGCTGGAAGGAATGACGACCCTGGAGATGCGATCCAATCTGGCGCGCAAGGCCTTCGCCCACACCGCAAGCTATGATGCCGATATCGCAGCCTATTTCGAAAAATGCAGTTTTTCTGAAATCCAGGAATCCTACGATCAGATTGTCTGAAAAAAAGGAGAATAAAGCCATGTCCGATGACATCAAGGCAATGTACAAAACCATTATGGACGATCATTTTCCCCCGCAGATGGAAATCGCCTTTGTGGACGGGGATAACCGCCAGACCCTGTTTTACGAGAAAGCCGATTGGATCGTCGAAGGCGTGAAAAAGGGACTTCGCTACGGGGAAAACCCGGGCCAGGAGGCCGCGCTCTACCGGCTGGTCAACGGCAACCTCGTGCTGGGCGATGCCAAAACCATCGCTCCGGGCCAGTACCTGGCATCCGATACCGAACTGCTTCAGTCCGGCAAGCACCCGGGGAAAACGAATATCACGGACGCGGACAATGCGCTCAACATTCTGCGCTACCTCACCGAAAAGCCGACCGTGATAATCGTCAAACACAACAACCCCTGCGGGGCGGCCCAGTCCGACAACCTTGCCGACGCCTACCAAAAGGCATACATGGCCGACCGTGTGA